>NZ_JAJDML010000008.1:0-110564 GCF_020594215.1 Blautia sp. DFI.1.216 | reverse complement strand
AATGCCAGAGCAATTTCTTTTTACCAAAGAGAAGGGTTCATTATTCAATGTGAAGATTTGGATGAAGATACTGGTGAAAAAGAGTACACTATGCTATGGAAACGAAAATAGAAATCGGAAGTTGGAGGGATAATGAAATGAATATAAAAGATTTTAAGTGGACGAGAGAACCTGATGATTACACGCTGACAGATGACAAAATTGAGATTATTACACAGCCTGGAACTGATTTGTGGCAAAGAACTTACTATCATTTCCGCAATGATAATGCTCCGGTTTTGCAGATAGAAACAGAGGAAAAGTTTTTTTCATTTATGGTGAAAACAGATTTTAAGGAAAGCCATCATCGCTTTGATCAGTGCGGTGTGGTTATGTATCTTGACAGTGAGAATTGGTTGAAAGGTTCTATAGAATATGAGAATGACAATTTTCAGCACCTGGGAAGTGTTGTGACAAACAATGGATATTCAGATTGGGCAACTACGGAAATTGATGCAGAGATTAAATCTATGTGGTATCGTCTCAGTAGACGTGAAGATGATTATTGCATTGAATGTTCTGAGGATGGCATACGGTTTAAGCAAATGAGGATTTGTCATATGTGGGCTGGTGCAGGAAAAATCAAATTTGGAATTTATGCATGCAGTCCGGAAGATTCATCGTTTAAAGCGGTATTTACAGATATGAAATTGACGGAGTGTCAATGGAAAGCCCACGACGGTCAAAAACCGGATGAGATGTAGCAGAATGTATTTGATAAAAAAACCAATATGAAAATAGTTAAAGTTTTTCAGTTTGTGTAACTGAGAAAAATGAAAATTGCGGAGGTGGATTTGTTGAAGGAAAGTACATATCAAACTCCTTGCGGAACAATTCACTATTGGTCAAGTATTCTGAGTTTGGATACAACGACGCTTGTATTTCTTGCGGGGCTGACTGCTGACCATAGACTGTTTGATAAACAGGTTGCGTACTTCGATGGAAAATATAATATTATTGTATGGGATGCACCGGCTCATGCCTTTTAATCATAAAACCAATTATAATCGGTCAATCAATGGGAGGATATGTAGGCCAGGCTTATGCACAATTGTATCCTGACCGGCTGGCAGGTTTTATTTCCATTGATTCAGCACCGCTCCAGAGAAACTATGTGACAGCAGTGGAGATCTGGCTTCTGAAAAGAATGGAACCAGTATATGCACATTACCCATGGAAGTTGCTTTTGAAATCCGGAACAAAGGGAGTTGCAACTTCTAATTATGGCAGAAACCTGATGAAGGAAATGATGCTGGTCTATGATGGTGATCAGCATCGTTATGCACAAATTGCCGGGCATGGATTTCGTATTCTGGCAGAGGCAATGGAAAAGGATCTGCCTTATGAAATCAAATGTCCTTCCCTGTTGATATGTGGTACAAAGGATCATGCCGGTTCATGCATAAGGTATAACAGAGAATGGCATCGAAAAACGAAAATTCCTTTAAAGTGGATTGAAGGGGCCGGTCATAATTCTAATACAGATAAACCGGAGATGATCAATAGTTTACTAGAAGAGTTCTTCTCGAATATTTTATGACAGGCAACCTAAAGTTATTTGAATTGAAAAAGTTGGAGGATACACGCATGAAAATTGTAATCATTAATGGAAGTGCCAGAAAAGGAAACACGCTGACAGCAATCAATGCATTTATAAAAGGAGCGTCAAAAAAGAATGAAATTGAAATCATTGAACCCGACAAACTCAACATTGCACCATGCAAGGGATGTGGTGTCTGTCAATGCTCTAAGGGATGCGTCGATAAGGATGATACAAATCCTACAATTGATAAAATTGCTGCCACAGATATGATTCTTTTTGCTACGCCAGTTTATTGGTGGGGAATGTCAGCACAATTGAAATTAGTCATTGATAAGTGCTACTGCCGTGGATTGCAGTTAAAAAATAAAAAAGTGGGCACGATTGTTGTAGGTGGTTCTCCCGTAGACAGTATCCAGTATGAGCTGATTGATAAGCAGTTTGACTGTATGGCAAAATATCTTTCATGGGACATGCTTTTCAATAAATCATATTATGCAACAGCCAGAGATGAACTTGAAAAAAATAAGAATTCCATGAACGAACTTGAGGGAATCGGAAAAAATTTATAAAGTACACTCCAAATTCAAGTTTGTAACGAAGGTATTTGCGATGAAAGGAATTAAGATTGAGTTATTGGGGATTGCAATAATACCTTTAGGAATTGCTGTGACAACAAATAATTTTTGGGGATATGTCCTAGGTGTTCTTGGATTTGGCGTCGCTGTAGTTGGCTGTTTTCTAAAAGATAATCACTGATAACTTCTTGTTTGAAAAATTGAGAAAACGTAATATTGAACAAAAAGAAATGCACAGTTCTTAGCTTATCGTGAACTGTGCATTTTTGTAAATAAATACTTTTAATTAGCCGATTACGGCATCCTCTGCTGTAAAATGTTCCAGAGAGTTTTCTTTTACCTGAATGCAGATATAAGTAATTCCAGAAATATCGGATGCAAAAAACTGACGCTTTGCAGTAGGTGTGATTTTTAGCCAGTCTCCAGTTGAAAGGCTAATTTCTTCTTCATCAATTATGGCTTTGCCGTTACCTGAAAGAATTCCATAGATTTCTTCATTTTCTTTATGAGAATGAACAAATGGGACATTTGCTCCTGCAGGTAGTTCGTTTAAACTGATTTCTGCACCTGTTAAAGATAACTTTTCATGCAGCTCAATTCGGTTTTCCTTTCCAATAGTTGTTTTTGTGTAATTTGCCATAATAACCTCCATAGTTAATTTGTAGTTTCTGGTTGCTTGGTATTAGTATAGTGTGAGACACATACAAAAACAAGTACGCACCTTTTTGTAACTGTACACTCAAAAATGAATGTGTTACAATAGACTCGGAGGTGAGAATTATGCGAGCAAAAGAAGAATTACCGGAATGCCCAGTTGCAACAGCAGTATCTCTTATCGGAGGAAAATGGAAACTGCTGATTTTGCGTAACTTAAAAGAGCGTCCATGGAGATTCAATGAGCTACAACGAAGTATAGATGGTATTTCACAAAAGGTTTTGACAGATAGTTTAAGACAAATGATGAGTGATGGGCTGGCATATCGCCACGATTACCATGAGCAGCCACCGAAAGTTGAATACGGCTTAACGGAACTCGGAACAAAAATGCTTCCAATTGTTAATTCACTTGCTGACTTTGGTAACTACTATAAATCAATTATTGAACAGAATTAAGGACGTTAGTATTTGAAAAGCTTGAACAATTACAGTTGATATTTCACATATTTTAGGAAATTTAATAACTGTTATATTTGATTATCAAATTCTTCGCAAACCCTTGAAAATACTAAGTTTGTAGCAAGTGAACTTTCCCTTACTCTTTCCCTTGTGTTACATTCTCCCATTGGTTTTTATGAACCTTAATATGGGAAAAATTAAGGGAAAGAAAATTTCATAACACAATATAACATATAACAATAACGACATGGTGAACTGATTGAAATGTTTTCGATATTTAACTTTATAACTGATTATCAAAAGAAAATGGAGATAAGATACGATGAGAACAATTTATGCAGAATACAACATAAACCACGATAGTATTGATGTTTACACAAGTGCCGGATATATGCTTCGCATTGATTGCTGGGAAGCTGAAAAAAATTTAAAAACCACATATGGATCAGAATGTGCGCTTACTTCATTGGCTGTGGATGAGCCTTTGGAATATGCAAGATTATATCTTGATGGCAATTTACAGATGTGGGTGGATGCAGAAGATTCATTAGAACTTTATTAAGCAAGAAGTGAAATATTGTTGTAGATCTATCTCATTTCTTGAGGGTTCTTAAGATGCAAGATGATTGCTAATACGCATTTTACAATAGAGTTTAATTTTTAAAACTGTATGGTGGAAAGCAAGTCTGAAATGGCTTGCTTTTTGCTTTACAACGAGGGTGGTTACTGTATAATGAAATATGAAGTAAAAAGCAGTAATTTGATATGAAGCAATAAAGGAAATACATGATGGAAAAATATAAAATTCTAATAGTTGAAGATGATGTTGATTTGAGAGAGGGACTTTCCTTCTCCTTTTCTGGTGATGGATATGATGTGACAGAGACAGGGACAAAAAAGGATGGTTTACAAGAAATCGCAAACGGTGGTTATGATATTGTATTTTTGGATTGTAACCTGCCGGACGGAACGGGCTTTGAACTCTGTAAAGAAGTTCGTAGCTACAGCAATATCCCAATCATTATGCTGACTGCTCGTGATACAGAAATGGATGAGATAAAGGCTTTAGAATTAGGGGTAAATGATTACTTGTCAAAACCATTTTCTCTGGGTGTATTAAAAGCAAGAATGAAGCGGATACTTCAAGAAAAATCTGAAAGTACAAAGATTGTTACAGGTTCATTAAGCATAGACCAGAGTACTTGTAAAGTATATAAAAGAGGTTCAGAAATCTCTCTTAGCAAATTGGAATACCGTCTGTTGGTGTATTTGATTGAAAATAAGAATCATATCCTTTCTAAGGAGCAGATTTTAGAGAAGATATGGGATAGTGATGGAAAATATGTAGATAACAATACGGTGTCTGTGAATATCAGCAGGCTTCGTACAAAGATAGAGGATGATGTATCGAAACCAAAATGGATTCAAACAGTTCATGGAATCGGATATATCTGGAAGGAATAAAGAGATGTGGATTACGATACTTTTAGCAGTGCTTTTGTGTTTGTCGATTGGATATAGCATATATCAAAAAAGAAAAACATATCGCCTGATTGACCGTTTGCTGGACAGTGTGTTAAATCGGGAAATGATTGCAGCTTCTGATGTGGAAGAAGGAGAATATTCTGCCCTTGTCAGTAAAATCAAGCAGATACAGGAAGTGCTTGATAATCACGTGAATAGTGCCGAACAAGAAAAAGAGCAGGTGAAAAGTCTGGTATCTAATATGTCTCATCAATTAAAAACGCCCTTAGCGAATATTTCTCTCTATGCAGAAATCTTAAGTAAAGAGGAAATTACATCAGAACGGAAAACATTGTTTTCTGAAAAAATGCAACGACAGATTGACAAGCTGAGTTGGATTGTGGAGTCTTTATCGAAGATGGTAAAATTGGAGCAAAATATTGATGGCTTTGAAGGAAAAGCAATAGGGATCAAGCAGACGATTTTAGACGCAGTAGATACGCTTTATGAGAAACTGGAAAAAAAGGAAATCAACTTTACATTGGAACCATTTGAGGACAGATTACTGTATCATAATCGAAAATGGACAGCAGAAGTATTTGTAAATTTGTTGGAAAATGCTGTTAAGTACACCGATAGAGGAGGAACTATTTCCATTTGTGTAAAAAGTTATGATTTATACACAGAGATTCAGATTGCAGATAATGGGCGTGGTATCCGGCAGGAGGAAATGACCGATATATTCAAACGATTTTATAGAAGCCCAGAAGTTGAGAATATGGAAGGTTCTGGGATTGGTTTGTATCTTTCTAATCTGATTTTGGAAAAAGAAAAAGGATATATGACGGTAGATTCCGAGTATGGAAAGGGAAGCTGTTTTTCTGTGTTCTTACAAAACTGTAAGAACTAATCATCCGTTTGTAAAGAAATTGCAAGATACGGCAGTTATACTGGATGTATCAAGAAAAGAGGAGTGATGACGGATGAGTATTTTAGAATTACGAAATGTTGAGAAAATATATGGAGAAAAAGATAATCAGGTAAAGGCACTACGGAATATCAATCTAAAAGTAGAAGAAGGCGAGTTTGTTGCCATTGTAGGCACATCTGGTTCAGGTGGTCATGTTAAAATAAGACTAAGTTAGCAGATTCCTTATAAAATAAGGGCTCACGCCAATTTAGTCTTTTTTCTATTATACCATAAAGGGTAGAAAATTCATAGACCGGGAATGAATTTCTCATAGTAGAAATGAGAAGGCAGGGGCTCTTAAAGATAGAAACCTATTGCTACTGGTCCTGTCAAAATTATATCCATTCTCACAGGCGGTCAAGTTTGTGAAAAACCATTCGGTTGCAATACATTGTAAAAAAATATGTTAAGGACTAGGTTAGTTAAAAGATTCTGTTAGCTGGCTTGGTCCTTTTTTCTTGGGAGGACGGAGCGATGATAAAAGTGATTATGATTGTTGTAACAGCTATTTTCCTTAGTTCCTGGTATGCGTGCCTGGTGGCAGGCAAAAGAGCAGATGAAGAAATAAGTGCTTTGTTTGAAAAAGAAAAGAAGCAGGGAAGTGAGGAATAAACGAATGAATGGAGGTATCTATAGCACTGGAAATGAAATCGTAGATGAAAATGCAAAACTGAATATATCTGGAAATATCATTCCGCAGGTGTGGTATCGGACAATCATCAGAGAAAGTGGAAAGCCAAATCTAACAGCTATTATTATACTGGCAGATATTGTGTACTGGTATAAGCCTACAGAAATCAGAGATGAAGGAACCGGACAGGTTATTGGGGTAAGAAAGAAATTTAAGTCAGACCTTCTTCAGAGAAGTTACCAGCAGATCAGCGAACAGTTTGGGATTTCTAAAAAAGAAGCGACAAATGCAGTGGTATTTTTAGAGAAGCTGGGTGTGGTAAAACGGGTATTTAGAACCATTTCCATGAATGGGATTGTTGTAAATAATGTTCTGTATCTGGAATTGATCGTAGACCGGTTAAAAGAATTGACTTATCCAGAAGAAACAGGAGCAGATCCGGTTTCTTTTGAAAAAGGCAAAGGGAAATCCAAAGCAGAGAAAATCAGTTCCCATACAGCCATAGAGGAAGAGATACATTTTGTAGAAGAGAGGGCTGTCCCTTTCCAAAGGGAGAGGGTATCACCATTCAAAGAGGGAGCATACCTTGACAGGGAAACAGAGCTCTGGATACCCAAAGAGGGACCTCAGACTGATAGCGGGCATACAAATACAGAGATTACTACAAAGACTACAGCAGAAAGTACCCAAAAGAATACAACAGAAATAGGGAATGGGTATAGAGATAATCCTATCTTATCCTATCAGGCAGCAGAAGAACAGTTCAAAGATCAGATTGATTATGATGCGATATGGATAGACAGACCTTTTGACAGAAAACTGCTCAATGAGATTGTAGGGCTTGCAGTAGATGTTTTGACGTCCAATGCAAAGACCATAAGGGTAAATCAGGAAGAACGACCTCTTGGCATTGTACAGGGAATGTATAAAAAGCTGGATAAGTTTACCGTAGAGTATGTGATAGACTCAATTAAGCAGTGTACAAGGAAAGCTAATAATATCCGGGCAGTGCTGCTTACCGCTTTATACAATGCCACATTGACAGCAAACAGCTATATATCCAATCTGTTTGCTTATCAGGAAGCTATCCCTCAGACGTAAGGAGCGTGATAGAAAGTAACAAAATTAAGAAAATTCAGGACAGCTCATGGATATACACAGAGAGAACTTGCGGCTGTCTTGGGTATCAGTCTTCGGACGTATCAGAGGATTGAATACGGACAGCAAAAGCCAAATGTCTATGTAGTTGTCCTGCTTCAGCGGCTATTTCAAAAAGATATTAGTGAGATTATGGAGGAATATACAGAATGAGGGAAGAAAGGTTTCGTATTCAGTGCCCCAAACATTTTCTGGTTGGAGATTCAGAGCATTTTGAAAAATCTTCACAGGAAAAGGATTCGGATTTTGTAGTAGATTATGCTCCACCGGAAATATTTGAAGCCGGGATTGTTTTACAGGAGATGGGGACGGAAGGAGAGACCTATTGCACAATGTATGTCTATTTTGCCCCAGAGGAACACATGCCGGTTTATATGGACAGCATGAAATACGACTTACAAAAAGTATCCATTCGGAAAATCTTTGTTGATACCGAAGAATATCTCATAAAAGTAAATGAGAAGACAAAAAAGTTTTGTGCAGGTGAGGACGGTTGTTGGGGTTCCTATACAGAACTTTACCGGAGAGAGAACGGGGAACGTCAGACGGATGCAGTGATTGTTTTTCTGTGTATGCCAGATGAAATGAAGTTTCAGGAAATGGAAGCGGTGATGGGGGAACTGTTTGACAAACTTCCTGTGATAAACAAAGAAAAGAAAGAAGCAGGTCAAGAACCAAAGAGAACAAGATAAAATACAAACTATAACTTTCAGGAGGATAAGAACGTGGAAACTAAAATGATTATTGGAATTGATCATGGAAACCGTAACATGAAAACTGCAAATACTGTATTTTCAGCAGCAATCCAGCCTTTGCAGGCAAGGCCGGACAGCCTGGAACACATTCTGGAATACCAGAACCAGTTTTATTATGTGGGTGGGAAAGTACCGGAAAAGGAATGCGTAGATAAGACAGAGAATGAAAACTATTATCTTCTTACCCTTGCAGCACTGGCGCAGGAAATGCGCTGCCGGGGACTGACAGACGCTTCCGTAAAAATGGGAGCTGCCCTGCCACCCAGAAGATTTCAGCAGCAGAAAGAAAATTTTAAGAAATATCTGTTAAAGACAAAGGAACTGCATTTCCGCTATGAAGGAGTACATTATCATGTGTCTTTGGAAAATGTGTTTGTTTTTATGCAGGGGCATGTGGTGATCCATACGCTTTTAGAAGCGGTTCCCGGTTATTGCCTTTTAGTAGATATTGGTGGAGGGACTACCGACCTGGTAGAGTTTGTTGACGGAATGCCGGACGGGAAGTATTCGATTTCGGATAAGGCAGCTTTGTATTGTATCGGAAAAGTCAATGAGGAAGCCATTGCAAAAACAGGGGCAGGGGTACCGGCATACATTACAGAAGCATTTATGAGGACAGGAAGCTATGACTGCCCGAAGCAGTATCAGGAAGTGATTATAAACTGTTTGAAATCCTATGCAGAGGAAATTTATGGTATCATACAGGCAAATCATTATAATCTGGACCTGACCAAAATGGTATTCATGGGAGGTGGTTCTTCCATTGTGGAGCATTTTGGAGCTAATGAGGGAAAAGATGTACAGTTTGTGACGGATATACATGCCAATGCAAGGGGCTGTGAAGAAGCAGTGAAAAGTATTATCCGGGCAAAACAGAGGAAAATGCGGACGGCATGATAGGAAGTGAATGCTTATGGATACGGAAAAAGTATATACTACTTCACTGCGGCTGTATAAAAACAGGCCGGTACATCATCAGGCATACCGATATCTGAAGGAGTATAACAAAGATATTTTCAAGACGAAAGACGATTTCATAGCAGAAGCAATCGTTTATTTTGCAAAATACCTGCAGCAGGAAGAAGATGTACAGCAGATGAAACTATTAAATACCCTTCTGGAGAACCAGAAAGAACAATTTTGTAAAATCGTAAAAGAAGCGGTTTCAAAGGCACAGGAAGAAGCCTTTGAGAAGCGGGGTGTGCTGGAAAAGACCGTTCAGGGAGAACTTTCTGACGGTGGAACGATAGCAGAGAACAGGGAAAAGGAAGAAGCCTGTATGGAAAAAGATTTACGGTTTGCGGAATTTTATGGGGCATTTGAAGAATAAGGAGGAAAAAGATATGGCAGTAGGAAGAAGTGTATGGGAAGTTGTAAAAGGGATTTTCATTGCAGTGGGGAAACTGCTGTATCTGACAGGGAAACTGGTGATATGTTTGTTTCTGCTGGTTCTGCAGCTTGTTTTGGCAGTGTTCCATGCAGGAAGCAGGGAATAGAAAGGGGATTGACGGGTGCATTGGATACGGGACAGACCGTATACAAAAGATAGAAAAAAGAAGATAGAAAATGGAAAGCAGGCTTGTGTGGCCTGCTTTTTTTGACGAAAAAATGAAAAGGAGCAAAGCTATGATGAAAGGAAAAAAGAAAAGGCTGCTGGCTGGGACGCTGGCACTTCTTCTTAGTTGTTCTACGTTACTCAATACAGGGATCACCGCACTGGCTTCTGAACAGTCTGAGGAACATGCACAGATACAGGAAGTAAAACAGGAGGAGGCTGCTTCAGAAACATTACCGGAGTTGGAAGAGGTAAAGGAGCAACTAACAGAAGAAGAACTGGTGTATGCAGAGGATCTTACCATAAAAGCAGGAGAGTCCTTTGACCTGGAAACAGATTACAGGGGTTTTCAGAAAAATGATGAAAAAGTAAAGGTAACGTTTCTGAAAGCAGAAGGGGACTCCGGCAATTCTTTTGATTTCAATACCCCAGGTTCTTACCAGGCATTTTATCGTGTTGATCCGTTAAGCGGAAACCCTTCCTATCAGATTATGAGAAGAATTGTGGTAGAAGCAAGGGAAAACAGTACACAGGAACCCCAGGGAGAAGTAAGCCAGCATACCGAAGATGGCTCCGGTGAGGACGGTGAGGCGGACCCTGACCCGGAGATACCGGAGGTACTGACGGAAGAACCGGAAATGCCAGATGCAGGGGCAGAGTTGATTGATCTGACACCAAAAGAGGATAAGGGAATGTTCTTATCGGTTGTTCCGGCAGCAATGGAGCAGCAAAAAGGAAGCAATGTACATCTGGTACAGGGAGAGAAAATCCCATACCCTTCTAACGTGGGGAACTATTCTACTTCCTATTTCACCGTAAATGGCCATGTGGCATATTGTCTGGAGTCTATGAAGGCTTCCCCGCCGACCTCGGATTATGTAGCCAATGAATTTGAAAGCAACCCGGAATTACAGAAAGTCCTTTATTATGGATATGGCGGTCCCGGGGACATTACTGGGGAGTATATGCCCTCTTTTGACTGGAAGACAAAGTATATTTTTACGCATTTAGCTGCCGCTTATTCTTATTGTGGCATGGACGGTTTTTATGGCTGTACCTTTGAAGATATTAAGGCAAGCGGTGTGTGGGGATATATCCAGCATATTTACAGCCTGGAAGCACCTCCGACAGCAGCAATCACGTTGTCCCCAAAGGAAGCAAAGGGTTATGAAAGTGGAAAGGAACAGCGTACCGGAGAATTTACTTTAAAAGGTGACCATAGAAACTATATTACTTTAAAAATGCCAGAGAATGTGACTTATCACAGTGGAAGTACAAAACAGACAGGAACCGTAAAGATCAATGGAAATACCACATTCTATTTCAGTGCTCCCAAAACTGTAACTGGTACATGGAACAGTGGTAAGCTGAAAGGACAAATGGGAACTCAGTGGAAGACCTTAGTATTGTCTACGGGTTCTGGTTCTCAGGATATTGGGTATGGGGCATTTTTTGAAGAAGAAAGTGCTTCTGTGGAATTTACGGTGAAGTGGCTAGACCTGGCAAGGGTAAAGGTAACAAAAAAAGATAAGAACAGTAAAGTAAATCTGTCCGGCGCTGTTTTTGGTATTTATTCAGACAGTGCATGTAAAAACCTTCTTGTACAGATGCCGGCCACAGACAGCAATGGTACTTCTGAGGTGGAACTTCCGAAAACCCAGGATACGGTATATTTAAAAGAAATTTCTGTTCCAGAAGGATATAAGCTGAATACAGAGTCTTTTAACGTGAAGCTGGAAACAGGAAAAACAACTTCTGTTGCAGTGACGAATGAGGAACAGAAAGGAAAAATCACAATCCGTAAAAAAGGTGAGGTTCTGACCGGAGTAACCGGAGAAGAGGGAAACCTGACTTTTGTATATGGAAATGCGGACTTTGCAGGGGCAGAATATAACATTTATGCGGCAGAGGATATTTACAGCCAGGATAAAGTGACGAAGGTGCATAAAGCAGGGGATCTGGTAGAAAGTCTGACAACAGGGGAAGATGGAAGCGCTGTTTCCAAAGAATTGTATCTTGGAAAATATAAGGTTGTAGAACAGAAAGCACCGGAAAATCTGGTGATTGGGAAAACAGAACAGGAACGTACCCAGTTTGTAACCTTGTCCTATGCAGGACAGAATGTAGAGCTATCCCAGGGGGAAACCGTTTTTACCAATGCAAGACCGGAGATTTCCGTAAATGTAGTGAAAAAATCGAAACATGATGATGTTACCCTGGAAGGTGCGACGTTTGGCTTGTATGTAGAAGAAGACCTGACAGCAGCAGACGGAAAGGTCCTTGTAGAAAAAGGAAGCCTGGTGGAACGTGCTGTTTCCGACAGGGAAGGAATGGCTGTGTTCCATGCAGATATTCCTTTGAATTTCCATTACAGTGTAAAGGAAATCCAGGCACCGGATAAGTACTATATGACAGATGAGGTGTATCGTTTCTTCTATGAATATAAAGACGACAGCACCTACACATATACTTTTTCCCATGATTTTAAAAATGAGGAAGTACGGGGAGAAGTTCATGTAAGTAAGATTGACCAGGATTCCCAGGGATTTATTTCCCAGGGTGACGCAACCTTAGTAGGGGCAAAATACGGATTATATGCTGCACAAGATATTGAACACCCAAATAAGAAAGATGGGATTGTCCATAAAAAAGGGGAACTTGTAGCGCAGGGTACGATTTCCAGTGAAGGAACCGTAGATTTCAAAAACCTGTATCTTGGAAATTATTTCGTAAAAGAAATAGAGCCGGCAGAAGGGTATCTGTTAGATGAAACAGAGTATCCCGTAGAGGTTTCGTATGAGGGACAGGAAGTACAGATTGTACACCGGGAGGTGACTGTAAAGGAAACTGTAAAGAAACAGGCCTTTCAGCTTATCAAGATCTCAGAAGACGGGGAGCAGACAGAAACAGAACTGGTAGAAGGAGCTGGATTTAAGGTATTCCTCATCAGTGAGCTGTCTGGTGTAAAAGACGGAAGTTTGAAGCCGGGAAATGGTTCTTATTATACCCCGGAAGATTTTATCACCTATGATTACAGCAAAGACGAAACAGCTTCTTATTGGGAGAATGGTAAAAAGATTACGGTACCAGAGCTGTTTACGGATAAGAAAGGATATTTAAAGAGTCCAGAACTTCCTTATGGAACCTATGTGGTGTTTGAGTCTACGGTTCCGGAAAATTTAAAAGGGATTCGTCCATTTATTGTACAGATTTCGGAAGACAGCCGGGAACCCCAGGTATGGCGTGTGTTTGATGACCGTCCTTTGCAGTATTACTTCAAGATTGTGAAAAAAGATGCCCAGACGCAGAAGCCGGTGCTGGATAACAGTGCAGCTTATAAGATTTATGATGTGGAAGCAGAAAAATATGTGGAAATGATCGTAAGATATCCAAAAAAAGAAGTGGTATCTGTGTTCAGGACCAACGAAGAGGGATACCTGATTACACCGGAGCAGTTAAAATGTGGCACTTACCGGATTGAAGAAGTGGAAGCACCGGAAAATTATGTACAGGTAGGATTTGAAAATGTCCTCTTAAAAGACGGGAAGGAAGTTCCGCTGAATGAAGTTGCAGACGGGGGAGCTTACCAGGAGGCAAAGAAAGCGCCGATCACCATTACCGTAGATTCTGATACCGTACACCAGGTAGAGGAGGAAACTGGTAAATTTATTGTTGTCATTGAACAGTATAATGATGAAGCAGTAGGAAGTCTTACAATCCATAAAAAAGGAGAAAAACTTTCTGGTGCTTCTAAAGTAGAAGAAAAGTTCCTGACAAAGATGAAAAACGGTGTAGCAGGTTTCGTAAATCAGGTAAGCAGTTTCTTCACTGGGGAAGAGGTCATGGAAAAAGAGAAAGGTTATGAATTTGACTATGAAGAGGGAAATATGGAAGGTGCAGAATTTGCCATTCATGCAAAGGAAACCATTTATACCCCGGACGGACAGAAAGACGAAGCAGGAAACCGCATTGTAAAATATGAAAAAGATGCCCTGGTAGCTCGTATGGTGACAGATAAAGAAGGAAAGGCAGTCCTGAATAATCTTCCTATCGGAAAATACTATGTAGTGGAAGAAAAAGCAGGTCAGAACTGCGTGCTTGACTCGGAAGCAAAAGAATTTGAAATTGCATATAAGGGACAGGAAGTAGCAGTGGATTATGTAACAATGGAACTTACCAATCAGCGACAGAAAGTTTCCCTGAGTCTTCTGAAGAAAGACGCAGAAACCGGAAAACCGCTGGAAGGAGTGGTATTCGGGCTGTATGCGCAGGAGGATATCAAAAATGCTGCCGGGGAAGTAGTTGTAGAAAAAGATGCCCTGATTGAACTGGGAACAACAGATGAAGAGGGCAAGCTGGTATTTCAGGCAGATCTTCCTCATGGAAAATACTATATTCAGGAAGTAGAGCATAAGCCGGGATACCTGCCAAATGATGAGGTGTATTCCTTTGATGCGTCTTATACAGACCAGACCCTTGAACTGCTCGCTTTTTCAGAAGAAATTTCTAATCAGCCTACCATTACGGAATTTACAAAAGTAGATTTAACCGGTGGACAGGAAATTGAAGGTGCAAAAATGCAGATTTTAGATCAGGACGGAAAGGTGGTAGAAGAGTGGGTATCTAAGAAAGAACCCCATGTAGTCTATGCACTGGAACCAGGAGAATATGTACTGCATGAAGAGCAAGCGCCTACGGAACAGGGATATGTCCGGGCAGAAGATGTGAAATTTGTTGTGGAAGAAACAGGGGACATACAAAAAGTGAAAATGGAGGACGACCATACCAAAGTTTCAATTTCCAAAACAGATATTACAGATGGAAAAGAAATTGAGGGAGCGAAGCTGCAGATTCTGGATCAGGACGGGGAAGTGGTAGAGTCCTGGACCACAGGAGAGGAACACCTGATTGAGTACCTTCCGATAGGTACTTATACTCTGCATGAAGAAGCGGCAGTTGACGGATATATTGTGGCCAATGACGTGGAGTTTACAGTAGAAGAAACGGGAGAAATCCAGAAAGTAAAGATGGAAGATGAGCGTGCTATGGGACAACTGGTTATCGTAAAAACGGATGCAGACAGCAAAGCGGCTCTGGAAGGAGTAGAATTTGTTCTGCTGGAAAAGGAAACCGGAAAAGAAGTAGGACGTTTGAAGACTGGAAAAGATGGAAAAGCAGTTTCAGAACTACTTCCAATTGGAACTTATGAAAATGGTGTTTTCAAAGAACCGATCACCTATGTGCTGAAAGAAACTGCCACCTTAAAGGGATATGAGAAGACGGAAGAAGAGTGGGAAATCGTATTTACCTATCAGAATGATAAAACACCAGTCATTGAAGTGGTAAAAGAGATCCAGAATAAAAAAATACCAGAAACACCAGGTACCGTAAAACCAGGACCAAAAACGGGTGATGATACAAACTGGTTCCTGCCTTTGCTGGCTCTTGGTGTAAGTGCAGGTATGGTAGCAGGCCTACTTTATTACAGAAAAAGACATAAAAAGGCATAGAAAATAAAAATCAGTTTTTAAACTTGGGAAAGGGCGGCTGCGGCTGTCCTTTCTTTGGCAATATGAGGTGAGAAGCATGGAAGAGAAAAAAAGAATACGGTTTATTGACAGCCATTATCATACCCTGTTCAGCATAGCAGACGGGGACTCCATAGAGATTGTATATCCAGATGGAAAAAGGGAAGAACGGGTTTGTACCTATATTGATGAATACCACACACAGGTAGGGGCAAGGGTGTTCCATATTTGTGAATTTGCAGAAATCATGGAAGCAAATGGAAAATCATATTGCCCGGCAGAATGCAAGGAAAAGGAAGAAAGAAAAGAGGCAGTCAAAGGGGAGAAGAAAACCGGAACTATCCGTATGGAAAGGAGCAGGCGTTGAGGATAGGGATTATAGATGCAGATCTTTTATACCGGAAAAGACACCGGTTTCCTAACTTGGCATGTATGAAACTTTCCGCTTATTGGAAGGAGCAGGGATTTGAAACAGAGCTTCTTTTGGATTACAGCCAGGCAGGGGAATATGACCGGCTCTATGTATCAAAAGTGTTTACGGATACCTTTGTGCCGGAACATATTTTGACGAGGGAAACAACCGTTTATGGAGGGACTGGATTTTTTTACGATAAAGCACCGGTACTTCCAGAAGCGATTGAACACCATACACCGGACTATCATTTGTATGACCAGATGGTAAAAGAACATAGCGAAGGAGAGAAAAAGAAGAAAGAGTTCCAATTTTATACGGAGTATTCCATTGGTTTCCTCACCAGGGGGTGTTTTCGGAAGTGCAGTTTCTGTGTAAACAAAAACAGCACCGGTGCAGCACCAGCAAGCCCATTGGAAGAATTTTATGACCCGTCCAGAAAGAAGTTATGCTTTTTGGACGATAACTTTTTTGCCTGTGCAGGGTGGGAAAAAATCTTTTCCAGTGTCCTGGAAACAGGCAGGCGGTTTCAATTCCGGCAGGGGCTGGATCTGAGGATTATGCAGAAAAGGCAGATGGAACTTCTGGCATCTGGAAAATTGGATAATGGTATGATTTTTGCCTTTGACCATATCAAAGATCAGGAACTTATTGTAAGAAAATTGGAACTTTTGCGGGAAGTGATCCCAGTTTCTTACCAGAAAATTAAGCTGTATGTACTGTGCGGTTATGACTGGGAAGGGACCTGGAAAGCAGATTTTTGGGCAAAGGATATTCGGGACGTTTTCATACGGATTGAGATTTTGATGCGGTATAAGTGCCTGGCTTATCTGATGCGCTATGCAGCATGGGAACAGGCACCGGAGGTTTATAAGGGAATGTATATCAACCTAAGTCGTTGGTGTAACCAGCCGGCCCAGTATTCGAAAAAGAGCCTACGGGAATTTTGTACCGGACAGGGAGAGTATAGTTCCTGTTTCCGCTACCTGACTGCTTTTGAAGCTCTGCACCCGGAAATGGCACATTATCTGGATATGAAATATGAAGAGGTGCAGTATGGGAAAATTTACGGCTGAAGAAATTCAGATTGCAAAGGCAGTGGATTTAGTGGATTTGGCGGAGCAGATAGGGATTCCATTGAAAAGGAAAGGCAGGTTCTATCAGGCAGTGGGTATGGACTCTGTGATGATCTTCAACCGGTCTTCCTGGTGCCGGTTTAGCCAAGGGGTAGGTGGCAGCACCATTGACTTTCTGGAATATTTCAGAAACATGGATTTTGTGGAGGCAGTCAAATATCTGCTGGAGTTTGCCGGATATATCCGTACTGAAACCATGCAAAAATTTCAACCGGAAAGACAGACTGAAAAAATAGAAGAAACAAAACAGAGAAAAGACATACCGAAAGAACCTTTTGTACTTCCTTCAAAATCAGAAACCAGCCGCCGGTTATATGGCTATCTGATAAAACAGCGGAAGCTGTCAAAGCAGATGATTGATTTTTGGGTAAAAAAGGGGATTTTGTATGAGAGCGGAACGTACCATAACCTGGTTTTTGTGGGAAAAGATACGGAAGGTATCCCACGTTTTGCCAGCCAGAGGGGAACCCTGGATAAATATGGAAAACCCTTTAAAGGAGATGTTACGGGGAATGACAAAACTTATGGGGTTAATCTGGTAGACCAAAACAGTGATACGCTCTATGTATATGAGGCGGCCATTGATGCCATGTCCGATATGGAACTGCGGGAAGACTATCAGAACAATATCCTGGTACTTGGAATGCTTTCCGATGGTCCTTTGGAAAAGTTCTTAAAAGATTATCCTCATATCAGGAAGATACAGTTCTGTTTGGATAATGACCTGCCGGGAAGACAAGCGGCAAAAAAATTGGCAAGAAAATATACCCTTATGGAGTATGAGGTTTTTGTACGTCTTCCACCTATGGGAAAAGACTATAATGCTTTTTTGCAGTATAAAAAGGAAAACCAAGAGCTTTCCAGCCTGGTAGAAAAGGAAAGGCCGCTTCTTACTGAAACAAAAGGGACAAACATACAAAAGATAGAAAAAATGGTAGGACACAGGAACATAGTACCATACCAGATAGCACAGGCAAGATAGGAGGGTATTCTTTTGGAAAATAGCTATGATGAGGAATGTTTCAAAAAATGGGAGATCGACGAATGCGAAGCGGAGATGGAAAAAGTAGTGCAGTGGATAGGAAAGAGGAAACTGCATGGACGTGTACGGGTTGCGTTTATCGAAGAGAGCTATGAGCGGCAGGGATACCGCATGGGGATACCCAAGCAGGCGTATGTGTCCAGGGTGCTGGCAAACATCAGGAAAGAAGAGCGGTGAGAAAGAAATAACCAATCCGAAAGTGGGGGTGTTAGGAAAGGAGGTGGTGCAGACCAACAGAATTTTTGACAGAAGGATAAACTCTGGATACGGGAAGGGGTGATTCTATGATTGTAAGGTAATGCCAGATGGATATTTCGTTTGTAGCTGTGGATTTCTCATGAAGACTATAAAAAATTTAGGAGACAGGAGGAAATAAGTGAGTAATCCTAGGTAAAATGTGTAGCTACACCTCATGAAATATGAGGAATGAAATATAGTTTGGTGAATTTTTGTGAGTTTGATAAATATGCAGCAAAGAGTTATTGTGCGATTCATGGTACAAGTGAAACATTGAATCTGGGAGATATTACAAAAGTGGACGAAAGGGAGATTGAACCGTTTAACATGATTTGTGGCGGAAGCCCCTGTCAGGATTTTTCCCTGGCAGGCAAGCAGGCAGGCGCAGTTTGGAAATGCCGAAGCTGCGGGTATGAGTATAACCCTCTGCAGGTACATTATTCCAAAAGGGACGCCTGCGGCATGTGTGGTTCCCATGATATTGATAAAACACGTTCTTCCCTTCTGGTGGAGTGGCTCCGTATGATACGGGGTGTCAAACCAATATGGGGAATTTATGAAAATGTAAAAAATATTGTAGGAAAAAAATTCCGGGATACCACATTCCGGTTGTTTGAAGAAGAACTGCATGAATACGGATACCACACCTATTGGAGTGTTCTTAATGCAAAGCATTACGGAATACCCCAGAACAGGGAACGGGTATATCTGATTTTGATACAGAAGGAAATGGATAATGGAACATTCCAGTTTCCAGAACCGCTGGAGTCCTTCCAGTGCCTTATGGATATTCTGGAGGATACGGTAGAGGAAAGATACTACTTATCCCAGGAAAAAGTACGCCGCTTGATTGAAGATATGGAAGAGAGAAAAGCGCTTTTGTTTGAGCCGGACGAAAAAAGCCTGAAGGCTTTTCGGGAAAACCGGGTAAAACGGGCCGGAAATATCAAAGGGGTGTTTGAACAGACTGGACGGGTTTATCTGCCAGACGGGTGCTGCCCTACGGTAACTGCCTGTGGTGGTGGCGGACATCAGCCCAAAATTCTTCAAGTGGGAGATATTCATACCGGCTATGGTTCAAGCGGGGTTATTTATTCCCCTTTAGGAAGCAGCGGTGCGGTTTTAGCAGGGCATGACCAGCCAAAGATTGTAGAAAAATGTCCAGGAGCAATCCGGGGCAGGTATGACCCGGAAGGCCGGATTGTGCAGACTTTGGAACTGGGAGAAAAAGAAGTCTGCCATACCCTTACTTCTGTACAAAAAGATAATATCATTCTGGTACGTCAAAAGACACAGAAAGGTTATGAGGAATGTTTGGAAAATGGTGTTGTAAATCTTAGTTATCCGTCTGTGGAAAAACGGGGAAGGGTACAGGAGCATGGGGAACTCTGCCCTACGCTTACGACATCAAATGGGATACACCGTTTAGAGTCTTTGATCCGTATCCGGAGGCTGACACCTTTAGAATGCTTCCGGCTTATGGGCTTTTCCGATGCGGATTTTTGGAAAGCAAAAGAAGCAGGCATAAGCAACAGCCAGCTTTACAAACAGGCAGGAAATTCCATTGTTGTTGATGTGCTGTACTATATTTTTCTGGAACTATACAAAGCCATGCCATATCTGTTTGAGGATATTCGGCTTTCTTCCTTTTTCAGTGGGATTGGAGCTTTTGAAAAGGCATTGGAGCGTTTGGAAGAACAGGTAAACCAATAATTTCATAAGAGAAACCCAAAGCGGCAAATGGTCCATAGAGAGTCTTCCCATACTTGTTGGAAAGAGAGAAATTGCGGAAGAAGAAGCAGCCAGCAGGGAGTCTGTGCAAAAGCGTTGATAGCAGAATGGAAGAACTGCTGCCACATCAGACACAGGAGGCTGGCAGATTTGCTAACAGAACTGGGGTTTTGTTAGCAGAAATAGAAGTAGGAAGTGGAAAAACCGATAGCAGATGTTTGGAACTGCTATCGGTTTTTCCCTATATGGAACGCAGGTCTGCTATCAGTATCTGCGTTTTGCTATCTATTTTATCCGGGGTATTAGGGGGTGCCCCCTAACAAGATGGGATTTTGTACGGTAAAATCCGTATCTTGCAGAGGACTGGCATAGCCAGTCCGGACGCCGGGAAGTTATACAGTGACCGATAGCAGGTCTTAGGAGTTGACAGCAGATAGCGTTGAAGTAGAAATCGGTAGATGAAATCTGTGATAAAGATAAGGAAAGGGGGAGCATGAAAAAAGAAACAATGAAATGTAGAAAAGAAATCCGGCTGTATCGGTGGGAGCTGGAAGAGTTACAAAAACAGGCAGAAAAGATGGGGCTTTCTGATTCCCAGTATCTTCGTATGCTGATTACCAACCGCCCCAGGGATTACCCGGAAATCCGCAAGGAACTGGAACGCATGAACCAGGAAATCAACCGGATTGGTGTAAACATCAACCAGATTACCCATAACAATAACAGCGCCCTTTATTCCAGGGAAGATAAACACCGTCTGTATGTGTTTTTGAAGCAGATAAAAACACTGGTAAGCCAGGTGCAGGAAAGGCTGTAGGTTATGGCAATTACAAAGTGCCTGCACATGAAACAGGCAAAAACGGGTTATCCGGCAAAACATCTGGCAAACGGTCTTCGCTATATTATGAACCCGGAGAAAACAGAACATGGCCGCTATGTCTGTGGACATAACTGTATTCCTGAACAGGCATTATCCCAGATGGTAGATACTAAACGTCATTTTGGAAAGCTGGATAAAAGGCAGGGCTACCATTTCATTCTTTCGTTTGAGGAAGATGAGGTTTCGGAAGAAGAAGCCTTCCAAGTGGTAGGAGAGTTTGTGGCAGAATTTCTTGGGAAGGATTTTGAAGCGGTTTATGCAGTCCATAATGATACGGACCATATTCATGGGCACATTATTTTTAATTCAGTACGCTGTACTACGGGATATAAATACGATTATAAAAACGGGGATTGGGAAAACAGTATCCAGCCTCTGACCAACCGGATATGCAGGGAGCATGGTTTATCTGTGCTGGAGCTGGAAGAAGTAAAGGAAAAACGCAAACAAAAAGGACAGGAAGAAAAATCTCTTTCTGAACGGGACAGGCGGATCAGAAGAGATGTGGACCAGGCATTACAGGACGCAGGTTCTTATGAGGAATTTCTTGAAAATCTTTCCAGCATGGGATATGAGTTGCGGGGGAGAAAGCACCTTTCTGTTCGGGAACCCGGAGCAGGAAGGGCAAGACGGCTTGACCAGCTAGGGGAAGAATATACAGAGGAAAGGCTTCGGCAGCGTTTTGGACGCCTTCCAATCCCGGAAATGACCGGAGAGGAGATACCGATAGAATGGACGTATGTGTTTATCCCATACCGGGAGCGGCATTTGACCAGATACCAGAAGGAACGTTTTCTTCGCAGGTACCGGCAGGGGAAACCAATGGCAGACTCTAAAACCTGGAAATACAGGGCAGCAATCCATGAATTGAAAAAATTGCAGGAGGAATTTGATTTTCTGGCAGCTTATCGCATACAGGATAAGGCGCAGTTGAAAGCCATTTCTGATGCAACAAAGGAACAGCTTTGGGAAAACAGCAGGGCAAGAAAGCAGCTACGAAAAGAAATGGTTCCTTATGAGGAAATGCTTCTGCTTCTCAATAAGCTGCAGGAAAAACAGATGGAAGCAGAACTTTATCAGGAAGGGTATCAGGAATTTTTTCAAGACCACCAGACATACCAAAACCTTCTTGGGCAGTTAAAAGAAATGGGATATTCCTTGTCTGAGGCAGAACAGACAGACGCTTATTTCTTTGAGAAAGAGGAGCGTTTGCGGATTGAACGGAAAAAAATCTTAAAAGAAAAAAGGATTGCAGAGCGTCTGCGTGAAAAAGCAGAAGAAAAAGAAAACTTGGAAGCACAACAGAAGGAAAAGAATAGGGAAACGTCTGCAAGGGGCAGAGGAAAAGGAGGGTAAATGACAGTAGAAGGACAACGGTATCTGGAAGAATGCCGGAAAGTTTTAAAAGAAGAACAGATGGACGCAGTTTCTATGGGGCTGGATTTTGGTCTTCCTGTTTCGGATATCCAGAAGGTAGTTAAGAGTAACCAGGAAGCCCCGGTGATGAAAGCAATCATCATAGGGCTTATGGAAGGGATTGGGGAAATCGACTTTTTATGTGAAGGAAATTATAACCAGTTCCAGGTACGGGAAATCGTAGAAGGCTTAAAAAACGGGCTGGATCTGGAAGAGGTGAAAACCTATGCCGGAAATGAACTGCCGGCCAGTCGTATGCGGACCATGCGGATACAACTGGAAGAGTCAAAGGTAAAAAAAGAAGTTCCGAAAGATGAAGAAATGCGTTCTTATATGAAAAATCTTATGGGGATCATGGAACAATCCATTCAGCAGTTTCGGGAAAGCAATGACCGTTTTACAGCTTTGTCCTCTCTGGTAAAGGAGCATGTTGTTGAAGAGAAAAATCAGGAGATTAAAGACCTGTATGAGAACCTGCAATACAAAGATAAAAATATACAGGAATTAAGGGAAAAGCTGGCAAAGAAAGAGCAGGAAATTCAGGATCTGAAAAAAGAAGCAGAAAAATACAGGGAAAAAACAGAAGCTGTTTCCAGGGAAACAAAAGTGGTATTGGAAGAAAAAAGCATACAAACAGCAGAAGGGCTGCAAAAAAGTAAGCGCCGGCTGCTTGGGATTGCCATGCTTGGGAAAAAAGTACCCAAAAGTGTTGTGGAGAAGATCCTGGAATATAACCTGTCCGCAGAACAGTTGGAAGAAATCCGCCAGTGCGTAGAAAGTGGGCTGGCAGATGCAGAAATCCTTCAGGTGATGGAGAACAGCCCTTCACCAGAGAGAATGAAAAAAATGAGGGAAATTATCCTTTTGATGCGGAAACGGAAGGCGGGTGTGTAAATGGCAGAACTTGAACATGTGGTAAAAACATTTTCCCTTTTGGAAGCTGCCGAAAAGGAACAGCCCTTTCTTACCAGGGAGCAGAAACAGGATTTGTACCGTATTGCTTTTCATAAGGAGTCTATGGAAGAGGTAGAAAAAATTATTTTGCAGTTACAGGCGCCTCATGCAGGAAAGGAAGAAAAAGAGCGTATCCTTTCTCATTACCTTGAACCGTTTTTTCAGGTTCCGGAAAATATTTTGCAGATTGAGAATTATATTTTTCAGCTTCAATATATGACCTATGAAAAGGAAAAAGCAAACCACATGCTGGAGGCTCTCTTAAAACAGGAAAATATCCAGTATGACCTGGAAGCCATGCTTACAGAAGGAAAAATAAAGGCGGCTGTTCCAGTAAAAAAGGACAGGGCAATGGGATAGGAGGGAGAGCATGAGTGAAATACAAGATGCGGCGCAGATCATTAAAGTTTCCTTTGAAGGCGCAGAAATCATTCTGAAAATGGGAAATACAGGCTGGCAGTTTGTAAAAGATATTTGTGCGGTATTTAAAAAAGTTCTGGACCAGGAAAAACTGTCAGGGAAAACTTCTGTACAAAAGCTCCTGAAAATGGGAGGCGATTTACAGGTTTTCCGTTTTGAAACAAAAGACCTGGAGCGGGTAAAAGCCCTGGCAAATAAGTATGGGATTTTATATTCCATTTTGCCGGATTTGAATGAGAAGGACGGTATGAGTGAAATTTTGTTCCATTCCCAGGCAGCGCCCCGTATTCAGTCCATGATGGCAAAAATTGAACATTCCAATATTGGGACGTTAGATGAATACTATGAAAATGCAGAGCCGGATAAGGTAGAGCAGTTGGTAGAAGAAGTAAAAAAGCCTGCCCTGCCGGAGCCGAAGGAGTGTGAACTGGTTGCGCGGGAGCTGGCGAAAAACCAGGTGGAGAAGATCAGTGATGTCCGTTCCCGTCTGAATATGACCTGGCTTCAGATCTGGCCGATTATCTGCTACATGGAAGAACAGGGGATTTTGGAGAAAGGGAAGGAAGGTACGGTGACACTGACCAGGACACCGGAACAGGTTGAAGAATTGGTAGATTCCCAGCAGTGGAAACAGTTGTTTGGGGAAGAGGAAGCCAAAAGACGCAGCACTGGAAGCAGCCAGGAAACAGAAGAAAAGATGCAGGTCATTCGGCGTATCCAAAAGGAGAAACGGAACAATCCAGGTGTGAATGCCATTACCATAGACCAGAAGCTGGTATATGAAGAAACAGAGCATCATATCAAAACCAGGATTCCGTACCGTAAGAATGAATTTATCTGGCTGGACAAATCGGAAATTAGCTGGATTAATGACCATAAGACGATTTTTGCAGGTTTGGAAAAGAAAAAGGAGTATGCAATTTTAGACCTGGAGGACCGTTTTCTTAGAAAAACTTCGGGGGAAGATTTATATAGGGAAAGCTATGATCCGGTACACAGGGAACGTGCCAGACAGGAGCAGGAAAAGATACGCAGAAGAAGGGAGCAGAATTACAGGAAGACACAACAGAACCTGGAAGCAGGGAGAAGAACCATACAGGGGCAAAGGAGGTAGAGAACCGGAGCAATTCAGAAAAAGAAGAAACAGTCCTGGGGCATGTATCTCATTGGCGGTGCAGCTTCCGGCTATGGAGGTTATCTCTTAAATGTGTGCTATCAGCCCGGAAAGGATATCAACTATTTTTTTAACCGTCTGGATCATGTGATGGCAGCCCCGTTTGCCAATTATTGGAACGAAACTTCCTTAAAAGCAATCATTCTGGGGATTTTTGTATATGTGATCGGTATGGTCATGTATGTCACCAGCCGGAAAAACTATATGCCAGGTCAGGAATTTGGTACCGCTGTTTTTGCAGATCCGAAAAAGGTAGCAAAGCAGTTTGCGGATAAAGATGAACACAATAATCTGATCTTATCCCAGAATGTCAGGCTGTCCATGAATACCAGAAAGACCAGGAGAAACCTAAATGTCCTGGTAATCGGAGGAAGCGGCGCTGGAAAAACTTTGTTCATGGTGAAACCCAATCTCCTTCAGTTAAGCAGGGCTTCCCAGATCATTACAGACCCCAAAGGGGAAATTTTAAGATGCTGTGGAGGTATGCTGAAAGCGCATGGATACCGGATACGGGTGCTGAACCTGGTGGAAATGGAGCAGTCTAATGGATATAATCCATTCCGCTATATCCGCTCTGAAACAGATATTGTAAAACTGGTTACCAATCTGATCAATAATACCACACCGAAAAATGCACAGCCCAGTGATCCATTCTGGGAGAAAGCCGAGTCTTTGTACTTGCAGGCCATTTTTCTTTATGTGTGGCAGGAGTGTGAAATGGAGAAAAGGAATTTCCGTATGGTTTTGCAGCTCTTGAATGAGGCGGAAGTCCATGCAGACGGTTCCCCTTCTGATTTAGACCGGCGTTTCCGCAGACTGGAGAGAAAAAAGGGAAGCAATCACCCTGCTTTAATCCAGTATAATAAAGTGGTACGGGGTGCCGGAGATACGGTAAGGAGTATCATCATTTCCGCAAATGCAAGGCTGGGATTGTTACAGAACCCACAAATTTTGCGGATTCTGGATCATGATGAAATGGAGATAGAGGAGATTGGGATTGGTGTTGATGGGGATAGAAACCGGAAGACCGCACTTTTTTGTGTGACGCCGGATTCGGATAAGAGTTATGCCTTTTTAATTGGTATGCTTTATTCCCAGATTTTCCAGGAATTGTATTACCAGGCAGACTTTCATTACAATGGAAAACTTCCCATTAACGTGAATTTTATGCTGGACGAATTTGCCAACGTGCCATTGCCAGATGACTACTGCAGCCTACTTAGTACCATGCGTTCCAGAAATATTTCCTGTATCATTTTTATCCAAAACCTTGCCCAGATCAAGGCTTTGTTTGAGAAAACCTGGGAAACCATACCGGGTAATTGTGATTCCCTGGTATATCTTGGTGGGAATGAACAGTCCACGCATAAGTATATCAGTGAGTCCCTGGGAAAAGGAACCATTGATAAAAAAAGCAGTGGGGAAACCAAAGGCCGGCAGGGGAGCAGTTCCCGGAATTATGATGTGCTGGGGCGTGAACTTTTAACACCGGACGAAACCCGAAAGTTGGATAACTCAGAGTGCATTTTGTTAATCAGGGGTTGTGATCCTATTATTGATAAAAAATACAATACTTTTGCACACTCCAGATTTTCGGAAACAGAAGATGGCGGGGCTGCGCCTTATATCCATGACAGAATGGCTGCCCAAAAACAGGCAGTACAGATTTTAAGTGAAGAATCCCTGGATTATTATAAGAAGAAAAAGGAACAGGGAGAAGATGTTCAGATTGTGGAACTGTCTTTTGATGAAATTTTTTCTTATGAGCCTATTCCTAAGAAGATTTTTTCGGAGGAAGAGCTGAAAGAGAACCAGAAGAAGAGAACGGTAGAGGAGGTGAGGCCGCCGAAGAAAACGGAAAAACCGGTACAGACAGAGGAAGAAAAACTTTCTGCATTATTGGAAAGCCATGTTTATAATGAGGAACAGTTGGGAGAAATCATGCTTGCCATTGGTGCTGGAATTTCGTATGATAAAATCCTTCAAATCGCAGATACAAAAAACAGTGCTGAAAAGATGAAGGAAATCCGTAAAAAATTTACAAGAGAAACAGCCTCGGATTAAAGAAGGCAGATTTTTGGAAACCTGTAGTTTTTGCATTACGCAGGGCAGGTTTTTAAAAATCTGTCTTTTTGCGTAATGTGGTATCAATCACATGAAAAGGAGTAAAAAGATATGAAGATCAAAGAGGTTATCAGAAAGAAACAGAACCGCTTGAAAAAATCTCTACTGGGAGTCCTGGCAGTAAGCACTGCCACTGTTTCCCTGTTTCCCCAGACTGTCATGGCTTCCGGGGTAAGTGACGTAACACAGCCGCTTATGAATTTAAAGACACTGGTGATCAGTATTATTGGTGCGGTGGGTGTGATTATCCTGGCAAAAAACGTGATGGAATTTGCACAGGCTTACCAGCAGCAGGACAGTTCTTCTATGAACAGTGCCATTAAAGGAATTGTTGCAGGGCTTATTATGGCAGCTATTTCCTCCGTTCTTACTTTCCTGGGAATCAGCTAAAACCGTTCTTCTTTTTGAGATAAACAGATAAGAAGAGAGGTGAAGTGATGTTTAATTTAGGAGAGGCGATCCTTGCACTTTTGGAAATCGTGTTTGGATTTTGGAATAATCAGGTCAGCCTCGTATTTGAACTTTTAGGACAGTCCCCTACCGGGTTCAAAGGGGGCGGACCCTGGGGGATCATTGAAGGGATTGAACCCCTTTTTGTTGGGATAGGCTCTGCCCTGGTAGTCCTTTTTTTCGTCATTGGGTTTTGTGCAGAGTCGGTAGATATCCGGGAAGAAATCCGGTTTGAAGCAATCCTCCGTATGTTTATCCGGGTTGCCATTGCACAGTGGCTGGTATCTTATAACATTACCATTATGAAAGCCCTGTTTACTTCCTGTGGAAACCTGGTGGGGCATTTGGGACAAAACCAGAGTGTGGAGTTATCCATTGACCCGGCGCAGGCAGAAGTGATCAAAGATTTAGGATTTGGAACCAGTATCGTGTTCCTGATACTTGCTGTTTTCCTATCTTTAATCGTTATTATCTGTGGGTTCTTCCTGCTGTACAATGTTTATTTCCGCTTTTTGAAAATCATGGTAATTGTACCTTTTGGGGCGATTGCCAGCAGTACCCTGGCTGGAAACCGGGGGCTTAGTAATACCTTTGTAGCCTATATGAAATATTTTATCAGTGTCGTTTTTGAGGCAGTCACAATGGCACTGGCAATCCTTTTGTGTAACCAGTTTATTTCCTCCGGACTTCCGACCTTTACCGGAGATTATGAGGACTGGGCCAAAACCTTGATTTATTTGGGGGAAATGACCTTTACGGTTGCGCTGACGGTAGGCACTGTAAAAGGGGCGCAGAACCTGACTTCCAGGGCACTGGGATTGTAGGAGGAAAGGATTGTGCAGGAAAAAGGGATACAGATGACACTATTTGAATATTTTCAGGACGCAGAATGCTTTAGCCTTAAAGAAGCAGTGGCTTGTGTAGAACAGGTAAAAGAGGTAAAAGAACCCAGTATCCGGGCAAGAATTTATGAGGGAATAGAAAAGGGGCTTTTTTCCAGGATAGCCAAAGGAGTCTATACGGTTACCAAAGAACAGGACGGAGAAGAGGTAACTTGTATGCTGGTTCAGGGAAATGGCAGGGATTTGAGCTTTTTAAAAGATAACAGTATAGATGCCATTATTACAGATCATGCTTATGACCTGAAAAAAAGCCTGAAAGGGGGAAATCGGGATTTTGCGGCCTATGAATGTTTTCAATATACGCAGGAAGACTTTGATGAAAAATACCGGGTGTTGAAAAAAGGGTGTTTTCTGGTAGAGTTCATGCCGGAAGAAAATGGGGAAAATTATGAATACCTCTATCAGATGAAAAAAATGGCGAAAGAAGCAGGGCTTGAATATTATGCAAAAGTCGCCTGGAAAAAAGGAGATTTCGTTGCCAATACGGGAAGAAAATCTAAAAATACGGAAGAGATTGCATTTTTTACGAAAGGAAAAGCCAGGAATTTACGCCCAGATGCGAAAAAGGATAAGGCGGAGCCAGGAATATCCCACTATATGTCAGGCGCCAGGGGAATGCTTCCAACGGTCTTTGACATTGAACCGCCAGGGAAAAACTCCCGTATTCATCAGGCAGAAAAACCAGTGCAACTTTTGCAGCAGATCCTTGGATTTGTAACAGAAGAAAAGGAGTGGGTACTGGATCAGTTTGCAGGTTCGTTTTCCCTGGGGGAAGCAGCACTTTCCAGTGAACGGAATGCAATCTGCATTGAAATTAATGAAGAATATTTTGAAAAGGGAAAAGAAAGGCTTCTGTCTGCAAAGAGCAGGAGTCGGTAGGAAAGGAGGATATGTAAATGGAACAGGAAGAAAAACTCAGCCTGGATTTTGGCAATGGGGAGATCTATGAGGTCTGGCTGGAAGTTGCAACTTATCCGGCTGATAAAAACATCAAAGTTTGTGTGTTTACGGAAAAAGAGGAAGAGATATGGAAACTTTTTGAATTGACCACAGATATGGGAATTCCGCTGGAAAAGAACCAGACCTTTTTGCTCCCAGGCTATGATCTGGAGCAGATAGTAGAATTTATCAAAAAAAACGCGATTGGACAGTTAAAAGAAGAAATCTGCTGTTCTGGCTGTATGGAATATCCACTGTTTGAATTTCAGGAAGAAACTTTAAAGAAATTGGACCCGGAGGGATATGCAGCCTATGAGCAGGCATACCAGGAACGGGGAGAAGTAAAGAATCCAGAATTTCAAAAGGAAATCAAAACAGCGGATTTTCAATGGGCGTATGGAACCGAAGAACTGGCATTGCGGGTAGATTATTATGCAATGAACCAAAACCTTTATGTGGAGCTGTATAGCCGGGAAGATGGGATGTGGGAACCGTTTTCAGATTTGACCGTAAACCTTCCCGGATATTGCCTGGAGCCTGGAACTGCCTGTATCAGCGGTGATTTTAGTAAGGAAAATATCCAGTTTATTCAGGAGCATGGATTGGGAACACTGCTTCCCTGGAAAGCACAATCCGGTATGGGGCAGTATGCGGTGGTGAAATTTCATCTGGAGGAACTGCGTAAGTTTGACCAGGCTGGGGTTGCCGCCTTTTGCAATCAGCATGGATTACAGAAAACCATGCAGGAAGAGCGAAGACAGAGTAGATAAAAAACAGAGACAGGAGGTTATGTATGGAGATTGAATTAAGTGAGGACCTGCAGCATTATAAAGAATCCCTGGTTCTAGGGCTTACAGCAAAACAGTTTTTGTTTTCGGCGTTGGCATTGGGCGTAGGAACTGGGATTGTCCTGCTTTTGTATGAAAAAATCGGGATTACTTTGAGCTGTTATGTGGCAACCCCTTTTGTTGTACCTCTGGCACTGACTGGGTTTTATAACTATCATGGGCTGACATTCTGGCAATTTGCAGGGAAGATGATTTATTTTTCCTTTTTTAACCGCCCTTTGGTGTATGGCTCTACGGAATCGGTGCAGGAATTGAAACAGATTTATATGGAAACCTGTCAGGAAGAAGAACGGGAAGTACAGCAAAGGAAAAAGGAACAGAAAAAAGAGAAGAAAGGTGGTGATGTAAACGTGGTGAAAAAGAAGGCAATCCGTATGGGGATCGTAACGGTAGTGATGATTGTACTTGGTGCGGCAGCAGCGGTGTGGTATAAGATGTACCGTTGAACAGAATATTCAATCAAGGCGTGAAATAGCGCCTGCTCTCCATTTCAGGAGAGGGATACACAGACATGTAGCGGCAGATGGAAGCTGCTGTGTTTGTGGCCCCATCTGCCTGAAAGGAGGAAATTAGAGATTGTCAATTTTTTCAGATAAGTTTGACCAGTTAAAAAAAGCAGATAAAGCAGTAAAATCCCCGAAATATCTTCAGGAAGTCATGGGGATTGGGAGAATTGCAGAAAATGGCATTTTTGAAGTAGGGAAGGGGGTATATTCCAGGACATACCGTTTTTTGGACATTAATTATGTAACCGCAGGTGCAGAAGAACAGATGCGAATCTTAAAGCAGTATTGTAAGACGGTAAATGCCATTGATGTATATTTTCTTATTACCATTTTTAATCGGAACAAAAACATGCAGGATTTCCGGGAGCATGTACTTTTCCAGGAAAAAGGAGATGGTTTTAACTGGCTGCGTGGAAGTTATAACCAGATTATTGAAAAGCGCATTGTAGATGGAAGGCAGGGGATTGAACAGGAAAAACTGCTGACTGTATGTGTAGAACGGAAATCCTACGAACAGGCAAAAGCATTTTTTGCCACTTTTGAAGCGACCTTAAAACAGAACTTTGGAGAACTTGGCTCCTGCATTGAAGAATTAAATGCAGAAGAACGGCTGCGGGTACTTTTCAATTTTTACCGTATAGGGGAAGAGGAACAATTTTCCTTTGATTTCAGACAGGCATTAAAAAAGGGCGGTGATCCTAAAAATGATATTTCACCAGGGTATATGCAGTTTTACCCAGGTTATTTTGAAACGGAACGGAAAAAATGCAGGGCATTATTCATTAAAAAATATCCTTCTTCTTTATCGGATACCTTTTTAAATGAGATTACCAGCCTTCCGGTTCATAGTATTACTACAATCTGTATTGTACCAGTACCAAAAGAACTGGCAAATAAGGTTCTTCAGAAGAAATATCTGGGCATTGAAAATGATATTTTAAAGCAGCAGAGAGTCCGTAATAAAAATAACGACTTTTCCAGTGACATTTCTCATATCAAGAAAGTCCAGAAGGAGAAGATTGTAAATCTTATGGACGACGTGCGGGAAAATGACCAGAACCTGTTTTATACAGGGGTGAATTTCCTGATCATGGCAGAGGACAAGAAGGAGTTAGACAGTGTAACCGAAACTATTAAAAATATCGGCAATGGACGCATGTGCCAGATTGAAACCCACTATTATCAGCAGAGGGAAGCTATGAATACCATACTTCCAGTGGGAAACCGGCAGATCAGCACAATGCGGACCATGCTCACCAGGGATATTGCAGCCCTTCTTCCCTTTAATGTACAGGAATTAAACGAAAAGTCCGGCGTCTGCTATGGCATTAACCAGGTTTCTCATAACCTTTGCATTGGAAACCGGAAAAAACTGGCAAATGGAAATGGAATGGTATTCGGTGTTCCCGGCTCCGGAAAATCCTATTTCAGTAAGTCGGAAATGCTGCAGGTGTTCTTAGGAACAGATGATGATATTATCTGTATCGACCCGACACTGGAATATTTTGATATTGCAGAAGCCCTGGGAAACCAGGCAGCAATCATTAACCTGTCTACCTATACAAAGAATTACATCAATCCTTTGGAGATGGACGTTTGGGCGCTGGATTTAAACGATTCTCAGGGATATATCCGGGATAAAGGGGAATTTATGCTGGGGCTGTGTGAACAGTGTTACGGGGATAATCTAAACAGTCGCCATAAATCCATTATAGACCGTTGTGTACGAAAGTTGTATATCGACATTGCAAAGGCAAGGGAAAAGCATATCCCTACCATGTCAGAATTTTATGAGTTATTGTTGGAGCAGCCAGAAGAAGAGGCAAAGGACATTGCTTTATCGTTGGAGCTGTTTGTAAATGGCTCTTTAAATATTTTCAATAACCATACCAATGTGAATGTACAGGCAAGGTTCATTGTCTATGGTACCAGGGACCTGGGGAAAGAGCTGGGAGCCATTTCCACTCTGGTCATGCTGGAAAATATCAGTGCCAGGATTGCAGAAAACGCAAAGAAAGGAAGGGCAACCTGGCTTTATATAGATGAGTTCCATACTGTTCTTGACCGGGAGTATAGTGCGAAATTTTTGTTCAGCCTCTGGAAAAAAGTGAGGAAGCAAGGGGGACTATGCACAGGAATCACCCAAAATTTGGTTGATATGCTGCAAAACTATACAGCCATGACCATGCTTGGAAACAGTGAGTTTATTGCCCTGTTAAAGCAGTCCAATGTAGACAGTCAGGAATTATCCACTGCAGCAGGAATTCCAGAAGCACAATTAAAATATGTAGATAATTCTCCTTCCGGTACGGGGATCATTAAGTATGGAAATACCTGTATTCCATTTGATAACCGTATGGAAAAAGAAGCCAATCCGCTGTATGCGCTTTTCAATACCAACCTTCACGAAAAGGCGTTGCAGACAAAGCAGGAGTAATGTAATCTGAAAGGAACTTTTTCTTTTATCTGTAAAGGAAAAGGTATGACAGACGAGAAAAAAATTAGGCAACAGCAAAAATTATAAGTCGGTAAAGTAGAAAAAGGATAGGACAAAAAGAGTGCAGTTCTTTTATCAGGCACTCTTTTTGTATATCATGGGAAAGGTGGCAGAATGGCTGAAACATATCAAATAGAAATGAATTTAGAGCAGTTGGAAAGACTTTTAAAAAATCTGCCGGAGGGAATTATGCTGGAGATTTGCTTTGGAAAGGAAGAACATGGAGAAGACACATAAAATAGATGTGGTAAGTATACGCCTGGTGGAAGAACCTCCTCTATACAGTAGCAAAGAATTAAAAAATCCCTGTGATGTGGCAGAACTCTTTCAGGATTTTTTAAAAGATTGTGACCGGGAAATGTTCTGTATTTTAAACCTTCGGACAAAAGGACAGGTAATCAATCTCAATGTAGTGGGTGTCGGGACTCTGAACAGTGTATTGATACACCCGAGGGAAGTGTTTAAATCTGCAATCCTGTCTAATGCCAGCAATATCATCCTGGCACGTAACCATCCTTCGGGAAATCCGGAACCTAGCAGGCAGGACATGGACATGACAAAAAGATTGGCAGAAGCTGGGCGGCTTCTGGGGATTGAAGTGCTGGATCATGTGATTGTATCAGATGACCGGTATTTTAGCTTCCGGGAGGAAAAGCTATTGCCGGAATATTTCCAGATGGATGGGATAGCTGCGGAGCAATCCTTTCCGTATGCAAAGAGTGAAAGAGAGAAGGTACGTTAATGGGATTGACGGATTAATACGGGAACCATATAATGAGTACAATGGAAAATTTGTTTATAGAAACAAACACGTTGATGGAGAATGTAAAAATTCTGTGATTAGCGTTTAAAGTGTGTTATACTAGGAGGAGAACGATGGGATTAAAAGATGCGAAAGAAGGAAAACTTCTATATCATTTAACAGAATTAAAGAATCTGGAATCTATTATTGATTTTGGCCTTGTGCCGAGAAAGATTCTAAGGGAGAATACGGTAACATTTGGAGATGTAGCAGATCCAGAAATTATACGCAAGAGGGAAAGTCTGGGATTGGACGGATACATTTCATTTCATTTTCATCCATATTCAGCTTTTGATGTGGCTGTAAAGAAAACTCATGCGGGAGAGGAAATGATCTATATCTGTATTACCAGAAATTTGGCAAGGCGCAATAATTTCAGCATTTTACCTAAGCACCCATTGGCATTGGAAGGATGCCAGTTATATGATTATGATGAAGGTTTTGAAATGATCAACTGGGATATTCTTACCAGTGTGGGGCAAAATGACGTGGAAGCCAGAAATATAAAGATGGCGGAATGCCTGAGCCCATTGGTTATTCCTGTTGATGCATTCCAGTGCATCTATGTTTCATCTGAAGAAACTAAAAACAGAGTAACAAATTTACTGAAACAGAAAGGCGTTATCTTTCCACCGCCATTTATTACGGTGATGTCCCAATGGTTTGAATAACGAGAGGAGGTGGTTGTGTTGATTAAATACACAACTGGAGATATGTTTCAGTCTGGTGCAGAGTGTTTAGTTAATACAGTCAACTGTGAAGGCTATATGGGAAAGGGAATTGCGTATCAATTTAAACTGAAATTTCCGGAAAACAATAAAGCCTATATAAAAGCATGTAAAGACAAAACACTTCATGTCGGAACAATCCATACTTTTGTAGAGAATGGCATTACAATTGTAAACTTTCCGACGAAAGATAAGTGGCGTGAAAACTCTAAAATAAGTTATATAGAAACAGCACTGGATGTTCTGGTAGAAAGGCTTCCGAAACTGAATGTAAAGTCCGTAGCGATTCCCCCGCTGGGATGTGGTAATGGTGGTTTGGATTGGCAGACAGTAAAAGAACTGATACAAAAGAAATTAAAACCAATTGCTGATGATTTTACGGTTTTGATTTATGAGCCACAGAGAAATTATGTGCAGAAAGCAGCTACTGCACCTAAACTTACAGCAGCCAGTTTAGTCTTGATGAAACTCAAAATGGGACTGAAACGTTGTACAAAACTTCGTCTTCAAAAAGCGGCGTATTTTATGAATTTATATCTGGAAGAACCTTATTTTTCCTTTCAAAAGTATAAATATGGTCCATATGCCCATTCCATTGATATTGTTGGCAGAAATATCGGAGAGTATCAGAGTTTTTATGGATTAAATGATACAGAATCGACGTATCAGTTAGCTTATCAGGTGATATGCAGTGAAAAAACAACAAAGCTATTGAACCGCCTTTCTCCTGCAATTGAAAAGGCTGTTGCTTATGTAAATGGGATAGAGAGCGACCATGAACTGGAAGGACTTGCAACAGTAACTTATTTAGTCCAGACTTTTTCAAGAATAGATGCCAGCCAGATCGTATCTGAATTTAAACAGTGGTCAGATGACAAAGCAACCCGTTTTACTGAGGATGAAATAAAGAAATACATTGACTGCTTGGAGCAGATGGGTGTGATAGAACGGGATATTATGGGAAACTATTGCATTTCAGAGTATCTTTCTTACAGATAAACAACAATTAAAAAAGAAAATAGGAAGTAACACGAAGAGCATTATCGCTAAAAACGGTAGTGCTTTTTTTGTGCATAAAAAGGAGGTATTGCTACGTGGAAAAAGGTGAGATGGGCGAGAATGCCACCGGACGTTTGGCAACGTATTATGTGGCAGAATGTATGGAATTTAACCGCTATGGAGAATACAGGGAGGATATCCACAGTGCAGAAGAGGCAGTAAAGATCTATCAGAGTATTCCTTCTGAAAGGTTGAATGCAGGAAAAGGAATTGGGCTTCATGTGGAGGAAGAAGATGGTATTCCATTGGAATTTTCCCTGGTTTATAACGGAGAGTTGGATGTGGATCTTTTGAGAGATATCTATGATCCAAACCAATACCCAGAGGTTTTTATAGCTGCCAGGGAACTGAGTGCTTATCTTCCGGAAACAAAAGTCATTGATACCAAAGGGCTTTTAAAAGAGAAAACCTTGGAGGCTACTGTTTTTGCAGATGAAATGATAAAACTGGAAAAAAATCTTGACCCTGATTTTTACCATACCTTTTATCCGAAAGAAGCAGAACATAAGGAAGCTATTATATGGAAAGCCTTATGTCAAGATGGAAAAGAGGAATACAGCAGGTGGCTGGGAAGCAAGATATTTGAGCAGAAACCAGAGCTGAAAGAACAGGCAGACAAACTAAAGACAACATTGGGACAGGTAAAGCTCATTCCGCCTGTGGACTTGAAGCCTTTTGTGTATGTACGGATCAGTGAACACCTGGACATTCCTTCTGAGGAAGCCATGCCATTAAATAAAGCGGTAGAATTGTTCGGAAAGTTGGACCGGCAGGCTGTGGAAGAGAAAGAGATGGCAGGTTATTATAAAACACACTTTGAAATCTGTTTTCTCTCAGAAGGTGAAATTATATCTTATACTGGGCGGCAGGACTTTGGTGACGGGGAAGGAAATCTGCTGGATCATGTAAAAGCATTTGCAGATTATTATCTCCATACAGAAGAAGGGCAGCAGCTTATGAAACAGACCGCAAAGACAAACGCAGAATGGGAAGATGAACAGCGGGAAATGAAATGGGTATTGGAGGAGATGCTTCCTGCCCTTCAGTATTTCTGCAACCTGGAAAAACTGGAAACAGCGGTTTTGGAAGAACAGGAAATAGAAAAGAAAGTCCCTTTACTGACACAGGGGGACGCATCACGAAAGGCATACCAGGAAGCCATGCTTGCGTATGTCCGGGAAAGCAGGATTGCACTAAATACAGGGGAGGAGTTGCCCCGTATGCCGGATATCCGGGATTTTGCAACTGCCTGTCCGGATAAATCATACAAAGAACAGGTTATGGAAGAAATACGACAGGAAGCAGAGTCATACGGTATGACCGTAGAAGCGTATGCAGCAAATGGATATGAGCCGCCAAAAAGGGGCGGCAGATAAAAGTAGGAAAGGAGGCGGAGTTTTGGCCATGTAAAAGATATCTTCCCTCCTGAAAAAAATTGGATTTAGAAAAAACAGCAATAGAACGTATCCGCACTGCCAGCCAGATGTCCCTGCAACATTATGGGCTTCCTTTGGTAGTGACGGACAGTGGAGGAAAAGACAGTGCCGTATGCAGGGAACTGGTACGGCGTTCCGGCGTGCCATTTGAACTGATGCACAACCTGACTACTGCAGATGCCCCACAGACTATTTATTATGTGAGGGAACAGTTTCAGAAGGCAGAACAGGCCGGTATAACTTGTAGTATCAATAAACCTTACTATAAAGGGCAGCGGATAACTATGTGGAGCCTGATCCCCATGAAAATGATCCCTCCTACCAGGACTATCCGGTATTGTTGTGAGGTTCTAAAAGAAAATGGTGGGGCTGGGCGTTTTATCACCACAGGTGTCCGGTGGGCAGAAAGTCGAAAGCGGAGGAAAAACAGGGGGATTTATGAAAACTTTGTCCCAAATGGAAAAAAACGTGCCATTATTTTAAATAATGATAATGATGATACCAGGCGGCTCTTTGAATCATGCCTGTCAAGGGGCAAACACGTATGCAATCCCATTGTTGACTGGAGTGACCAGCAGGTCTGGGAGTATATCCAGGCAGAGAAAATACCCATGAACCCTCTTTACGAAATGGGATTTCACCGGGTTGGCTGTGTAGGCTGTCCTATGGCAGGAAAACAAAGATACCGGGAGTTCCGCATCTTCCCGACCTATGAGAGGGCATACCGGCGGGCTTTTGCTAAAATGCTGGAGTTAAGGAAAGCTGCAGGAAGGCAGTGCAATTCCCGCTTATGGTCAGATGTAGATGCTTTTTTCCGTTGGTGGATGGAAGATCCTGGTATCCCCGGACAGTATGAATTGTCCTTTCATGAAGATACCATGAGATTTATTATGACTATTTGTAGTGGAAGGGAGGAGGAATTATCGCAAAATATCAATTATCTTTTGGACTGCAGTATGAAGCCTGGATGCTGGAAATCCGTATTCCGGACTGGCTGGAGTTTCCTTCTAAGGAGCAGGCACTAAAATATGGTGAGCAGGCTGAGGTTTCCGTTTTCTTAAAAGCGGAAGCTATTTTTTTGCTCTTTGATGGCAGTAAGGAGAAGATTTTACCGCAGCAGACGGAACTTTATCAGTTTTCCTACCTGAAAGAAAAGACTTATGACAGACTGGGACCGCCGCTTTCCCCGGAAGACATAGACCATTTGGTAGAAGTGGGGGAATTGGAGCAGGTACTGTTCAGTGAAAAATATATCCTGACAGAAGATGATTACCAGGAATTTTCCGGAAACCTTATGGAAGCCTTTCAGGAATTGGAAAAGGAGTACGGACCACCACCCAGAGAAAAGGAACAGGGGTATCTGTTTCAGGCGCTCTGGTATCAGGCAGAAGAATTAAACCCCGGAGAGGGGGACTGCTTTGGAGATTAAGGTAAAAAAAGAAAAAGAGCCGGAGCTGAAATTAAAAAAAGAAGCCCAGGTGACGGTGCATAAGAAAAATCCGATTTTATCTGCAAAGGAAAAGAAAGCTGCTTTTACCTCTAAGCCGGTGGCCGATCTTTTAGGGCAGAGAAAGAAAAAAGAAGGGGCAGAAAAAGGGAAACAGCCGGAGCAAGGCAGAGAAGCGCTGTTTGAAAAACAAAAGGAAAAGAAAAAGCAGGCCGGGAAAGAGGCAGCAATCCGGGGAACTGCAGAAGATAGAAAACAAAATGGAAAGACCAAAAGTACCGTATCTGTACCGGGAACCTTACAGCCGGATCAGATGAAACAGGGGGCAGCACCAAACAGCCAGCCCTCTGCTGGTTTCCGGGCAAAGGAACAGTACCGGAGGGAACAGGCTGCAAAGCTGGCGGAAACAAAAAAATCTTCCCTGGCGAAGCAGACTGCCATAAAGGGTGTACGCCGGGGAGAGGCTGCTATACTGACCCAGTTAGAGGGTGGGGAAGAAGTCAATGATTCCCTTTATGTCATGGGGACAGCAGCAAAACCGGCAGAAAAGCTGTGGAAGGATCGGAATTATAGAAAGGCAGAGCAGGAATTAAAGGTAAAACAGGCAGATGGGAAGATCACCAATAAGCAGTTTTACAGAGAAACAAAAGCAGTGAAAAAGAAACAGATGGAGAAACAGAAAAAGCAGGCAGTCCGGCAGAGAAAAATCCAGTATATGATCAATAAGCTCACCGGAAATGGACAGCAGGACAGTTTGGCACAGGTGGCAAAAGATATTGTAAAGATGAAAGCCTCTGTATTTATGCTGAAGGTGGTCCAGTTTGCCGGGGCGCTTTTAGCTCCGCTGTTCAGTATTCTGCTTGTGGTGGCAATCCCTGTGGTGATTATCTTTTTCCTTTTATACTGTTCGCCACTTGGTGCGTTCATGCCCAATCCGTCTGAGGAGAACCCTACCGTCCGGGAAGTTTTAAGCGGTTACTACATGGACTTTAATACAAAACTTGGACAAAATGGGGAAGATGGGGCAGTTACCTATCTCCATGAGAAAAACGGAAATTATGTGAGTAATTATTATGATACTTTAATGGTTTATATGGTGAAGTATGGAACCGGGGATATAGGTGTGGATATGGATCAGCGGCATAAGGACAAGCTGAAGGAAATCTTTGATGAAATGAACAGTTTTGAAAACACGACCATAACCACCACCATAAAGGCAGGGGAAAGTCTGGGAAATGTTGTAACCAGCGGCTATTGCCAGTGCAGTATCTGTTGTGGGCAGTGGGCAGGAGGACCGACAGCCTCCGGTGTCATGCCAAAACCGGACCATACCCTTGCAGTAGATGCACAAAATCCCTTTGTCCCTATGGGAACCAGGATCATTATGAACGGGATTGAATATACCGTAGAAGATACCGGGGCATTTGACCGGTATGGAGTACAATTTGATGTTTTCTGTGCGGACCATGCAACTGCGTCTGCCTGGGGACATCAGACTTTTGAAGCGTTTCTGGCAGATGGGGACGAAAATGAGATTACGGTAACAAAGAAGGGCTGCTATGTTAAGAACCTGAATTATGAGGACTATATTGCACTTGGAAAGCTGACAGAAAAAGAAGAAGAACTGTTAAGGGAAGTCATGAGTGAGGAATTTAGAAATGAGATCCCTTCCTTTGGTGTAGGAAGTGACGTTGCAAATCTGGCACTGACGAAGGTAGGCTGCAAATACAGCCAGGAACACCGGTATGAGGAAGGATATTATGATTGCAGTTCCCTGGTACAGCGGCTGTATCAGGAGGTAGGCATTTCCCTTCCGGCGATTGCCTCTACTCAGGGAGAATTTATGGTAACACATGGGCTGGAAGTTACAGAAGGCGAACTGGAGCCGGGAGATCTGATTTTTTATTCTTATGAGCAGAATGGGCAGTTCCGCAATATTTCCCATGTGGCAATTTATGTTGGTAATGGCAGAATGGTACATGCAGCCAACAGCAGACGTGGGGTAGTGAATGACCCGTTCAATCCGTCGAACATTGGGCTGTATGGAAGACCCAGCCGCTTGCAGTAAGAAAGGAGAAGCATGGACGAAAAAGAATATGAAGTGACCATAAGAGAAGTCCTGGAGAAAAAAGTAAGATACCGGGGCAGGAATGAACTGGAGGCAACTGCAAAAGCAGAAGCAGATTACTATGCAGAAAAAATCGTGCTGGGGGCAGATGATTTTTCCTATCGTGATATTTCTGCAAAAGAACTGGTACCTGTAAAAGAAAGAAGGAACAGCAGATGAAGCATATCACAAAAGTACGGGAACTGTATGAGGAAACCATACACTGGATTTCAGAGTCGGAGGATTCCTGGAAAAATTTCCTTTCCTGCATGGGGCGTCTGTATCAGTTGGACTTCTTAAATACCTGTATGGTATATGCCCAGCGCCCAGATGCTTCCGTTCTTGCAGGATATGATGCCTGGCTGGAAATGGATTTGCCGGTTGCCAGAGGAAGTAAAGGAATTGCAGTATTTCCTTCCAAAATTTTCGGGGAAGGAGTTACCCATGTTTATGATATTCAAGATGTAAAGGGACAGGGAATCCGGCCCTGGAACTGGCAGGTGAATGGGACAAACCGCAGGCTGCTGGCAAGGGAGCTGTTCCCGGAAATCTACGAACAGGAAAAAAAGTTTAAAAATTCTTTAGACGCCTTTACAAGAACAAATGTTTGGTTTATGATAGAAGAGGAAGATGAAATTTTAAAATCCTTGCAGAAGCTGGCTGTCCTTACCGGAGAGGGACAGGAGGTAAAAGAAAACCAGATTACAGAGTTTCTTGTAAATAGTGTCTGTTATGCGGTGGAAAGCCGCTGCGGTATCCGAGATGACACCCTGGATTTTTCTTTTATCTGCGGTTTTTCAGAGAATGAGGAGGTTCTGTACCGGACAGGGCGGTTGGTATCCCATTTATCTGGGCGGATTGTGTTACAGATTGCAAGGACCATGAAGAACATAGACCTTGAAAGGAGGCAGTATTATGGAAGGGATCGCAGGAATCCAGTACAGGGAAATGAATGGCATACAGATACCAGTCTTAGAGGGCGTGATGAGCGAGGAGAAGATGCTGGCGTCCCTGAACCGTTACGGCAGGATCGCAGCACAGGAAATGAAGAGAACGGACCAGGCACAATACGAAATGATGCTCCTGTCCGGGAAACTGATGGAGAAACTTATGAAAATCCAGACAGAAGCGGAGGAATACCACGAGAAACTGGCAGAAAGTCTTTTGAAGACCTGGACCAGAGAGGACAGGATAGACCCTTACAACACGTTGGAAATGACCAACCTTCGGATACAGGCGGATATGGAAGCGCAGAAACAGGTTATGGAGGAGATCATTCACCCCAGGATCGGATAAAACAGGAAAAAACAGAAAAGGATACAGGGAAAGGAACTGCTTCGGCGGTTCCTTTTCTGTCTGGGGAGATAGAACCTGCACAGCCGGAAAACTGGCAGAAAGAGAAAATCCTTCTGGAAATGACAGAGCAGGAGATACCATATAAAATTTATGAGTTTTACCGGAACAATCCAGAGGAAACAGAACGGGAAGCCTATCTTTATGAATTGTATGGAGATGTAAAAAGAGAAGCCCATATAAAAGACGGTATCCTGATTGCAGAAAGCGGTTCCAGCGGTTTGTATATCCTTTGGAGTGAGGGAACTTCCATGAAGGAGGCGTTCTGGTACTGGGACGAGGTTTCTTTGGAAATTGGAAAACGGATTGAAAAAGGAACCTATCTTCCTCTGTTATCCGTATCGGAGGAAGCCTTAGAAAACGGGGAAGATATAGAGGAAGAAACCTTACAGCCAAAGAAGGCGCAGGAAGTGATTGAGGAAAAGGAACCAATCCCATTAGAAGAGATTGGCATAGCCTTTTATAAACAGAATATCCAGGCGGATATTTTAAAGAAAATGCTCTGTCTGGTCTATACGACCAATCAGCTACCGGAAGAAAAAGACCATTTTTTGAAGACGCTTTTGCTTCGGGAAGCACCGGAAGGCCAGCCTTATTATCTGGTGCGGACAGAACATGGAAATTATGAGCTTTGTATTCAGGAAAATGGGATTAAGATCACCCTGCCGGAAAGCCAGGATTTTCTGCAGGAACTTTCCTGGGATCAGTTTGGCGGGCTTACTGCACATCTGGTAGAGGAAGACCAGATTGCCTATACCGAAGATGCAGAAACCTTAGAGCAGCAGGAAAATATGTACCGTCTGCTCCCCTGGTTTCCGGCATTATGGGAAGAATATAGTGAAATTCTTAAAAAGGAAGAGCTTTGGCAGGAAGGAAGAACCTCTGTCCAGACAGAAGATAAGGTAGAAGCCGGAGATTATTATTACCCAGAAGGGTGGCTGCAGTTTACCGGTGGGGATAAAAGCCGGTATCAGAAAAATATCCGGGCAATCCGTATCTTAAAAACACTGGAGCAGGAAGAGAGAAACGCCACAAAAGAAGAACAGGAAATTCTTGCGGGGTATGTAGGGTGGGGCGGGCTGCCAAATGCTTTTAACAGTAAACGCCCGGAGTGGAAAAAAGAATATCAGGAATTGAAGGAACTGTTGACCGCAGAAGAATACGCCCAGGCAAGGGCCAGTGTCAACAGTTCTTTTTATACGCCGCCGGAAGTCGTGCGGGGTGTTTATAAAGCCTTGGAGCAGTTTGGATTCCAGAAGGGAAAAATTCTGGAACCGGCTATGGGGATTGGAAACTTTTTTCATGGTCTTCCGGAAAATATGCAAAAATCCCAGCTTTATGGTGTGGAGATTGATGCCATAAGCGGAAGGATTGCACAAAAGCTCCACCCTTCAGCCAGTATCCAGATCAAAGGATTTGAAAAAACGGAATTTGAGGATAACAGCTTTGATGTAATTGTGGGAAACGTGCCTTTTGGGGATTTCCGCTTGTACGATCCCCGATATAAAAAGATGAAGCTGAAAGTCCATGATTATTTTATCCGGAAAAGCATGGACCTCCTTCGGCCAGGAGGCATTTTGGCAGTGGTAACTTCAAAAGGGACGTTGGATAAAAATGACAGCGCTGTGAGAAAAAATCTGGCAGAACAGGCAGACCTTTTAGGGGCAGTCCGGCTTCCGGCAGATTCTTTTGGAAAGAGCGCCAATACCGCAGTTACCAGTGACCTTTTGTTTTTTCAGAAAAAAGCAGAGCCTTCGATTGGGGAGCCGATCTGGACTTATACAGGGCTTACGGAAGACATGGTGCCGGTGAATGAGTATTATCTGGAACACCCGGAAATGATGCTTGGGAAAATGGTCTGGTTTGAACAGTTTTTCGGGAAAGATTCCAAATATACAGCCCTGGTCAATGAAGCGGAAGACTTTGACCTGGAAAAAGGAATTTTGGACGCAGTTGGAGAGCTTCCGAAAAACTGTTATGAAGAAAGCATAGCAGAAAAAAAGAAGGAAGAGCAGGACGTCTTAGCTGCTTCTCCAGAGATACCTAATTATACGTTTACGGTGATACAGGACGAAGTATATTACCGGGAAGGGGAGTCTTTATACCGGAGCCAGGCAAAGGAAAGTGTGAAGCGCCGGATACGTGCCATGCATAAAATCCGCCTTCTGGTGCGTGAAATTTTACAGATACAGCAGGAAAATTGTTCCGATCAGGAATTGAAAAAGGCACAGGAACAGTTAAACCGTTTATATGATGCCTTTGTGAAAACGCATGGATATTTCTGTGACCGGACAAATAAAATGGCTTTCCGGCAGGACAACGATTATCCACTGCTTTCTTCCCTGGAAGTGGTTGATGAGGACAAAAATGTAACAAAAGCCGATATCTTTTATAAAAGGACCATACGCCCCAGAGATGTGATAGACAAAGTGGAAAATGCTCAGGAAGCACTGCATATCAGTCTGTCAGAATATAATCGGGTGGATATTCCCTATATGCTCTCCCTTTATCCGGGAAACAGGAAGGAACTGATCCGGGAATTAAAGGGGTTAATCTACCAGAACCCGGTACTGGCCAAGGAAGACGACCCAAATGCAGGGTGGGAAACCGCAGATGAGTATTTAAGTGGCAATGTGCGGCAGAAGCTCCGTATTGCCAGAATCTATGCACAGAACAATCCTTTGTTTGCAGATAATGTGGAAGCATTGGAAAAGGTGCAGCCCAAAGACCTGACAGCGCCTGAGATCAGTGTAAAACTGGGAACAACTTGGATTGAAAATGAGGATTACGAACAGTTTATATATGAGCTTTTGGAAATACCGGAGAATAATCAAAGAAACTATTGCACTCATATTGGCCACGCCCTCAAGGTTGAGCGCTTAGATGCAGATATGTCGTACCATATTGACAGGGGAAACTTTTTTGGAGGAACCATTCGTACCAGGGAAACCTATGGTACAAGATTTATGGATGCGATCAGCATTATCGAGGAATTGTTAAACAGCCGGATTGTGACTATCAGGGACCGGGTGCAGGAAGGGGAAAAAGTACGTTATGTAATTAATCGGAAGGAAACCATGCTTGCCAGGGATAAGGCGGAGCAGATAAAAGAAGCCTTCCGGGACTGGATTTTTAAGGAACCAAAGCGCAGAAAAAAATATGTGGATTTTTATAATGAAACCTTTAACTGCGACAGACAACGAAGCTATGATGGCTCTTATTTAAAACTGCCGGGACTGAACCCCCTGTTAAAGCTGCGTCCTTATCAGAAAAATGCTGTAGCAAGGGCATTGCTGTGTGGAGGAAATACCCTGCTTGCCCATACAGTAGGTGCCGGTAAATCTCTGGAAATGATCTGTATCTGTATGGAAATGAGGAGACTGGGGCTGGCAACGAAACCCCTTCTTACCGTTCCTAACCACCTGACGTTCCAGATGGGGGCGGAATTTTTGCGGGCTTATCCAGATGCGAAAATCCTGATTACCAGAAAAGAAGATTTTCAGAAGGAAAACCGCAGACGCATGATTGCCAGAATGGCAACTGGGGATTATGACTGTATTATTATCGGCCATACCCAGTTCCAGAGAATTGCCATTTCCCCTGACCGGCAAAGAGCTATGATCGAAGAACAGGCAGAGCAACTGGTAGAAGCTATTAGCCGGGCAAGGGAAGAAGATGGAAAGAACTGGTCTATAAAGCAGATGGAAAGCAGGAAGAAAAAACTGTTGCAGAAAATCGAAGAACTGAACAATGAAGAAATCAAAGATGACGTGATGTACTTTGAAGAAACCGGCGTAGATGCCTTATTTGTAGACGAAGCACACCTGTTCAAAAACTGTGCGAAACGTTGTCGCACAAGGTAAGTCTGATAAACTTACCGAAATCGACCGACAGAAATCACTTAGAAATAAGAATGAACTGTTAGAACTTAAATCTCGAAATCAAGGGAGAATTACCCTTGCCACACAGAAACAACACTGATGATAGCATATCAAAGCTATAGGTGGTGTGCGAGATAATACTTCACTATGCGAGGTGGCTGTATCCACCCACGTATAAAGCGTGAAGAAGTCGTAACTTGAAGTCCTAAGTCCTGCGGGATATGGAATATATAGTGCGGTCTTCCGAAGACTATGGTTACACGTAGAAGAAGCTATGCAGCATCGTAAGAGTAGTAGGCGTCCGAAAGGACGAAAGATTAGGGAAGAGTGTATTGCTGGTTTTTCAATACATTCCTGTATGAATGAAATATCATACAGAGTACACAACAACTATGTTTCAAAGTGTATTTGTCCCTACGGTGTAAGGTAGCAACCTAAGGTCTTCAAGTAGTTAAATCTACAAAAGGATAGAGATTTAGGAACGTTTGAGAGCTTGTGTGGGAGCTGTACAGAGTGATGAAAACACAAGAAGTCAGCAGTCCCATAGTAGTCTGAGATTGGGAAAGCCAGTCACAAGAGTTGAAATACTCATGGCGAAGGGGACTAGTCAAACTAATTTACAAATTTCACAAAATAAGAAAAGAAAAACTCCCTGAAATATGGGTGACGAACTGCGAGGTGATAGCCTTGTGCATTTGAACGTCAGATTTTCAACAGAAGCGGAATTAAAACAGACCTTAGATTTTCTTTATGTAAAATCGAAAGAAGGAATCTCTTTCACAGGTCTTATTGAAGCAATGGTAAATGAAGTTACTATTGTTACCGCAATTCATAACATTAAGTCTAATAAAGGCAGTAAAACGGCTGGCATAGACCAGATGAAAATGGACAAATATCTGCAAATGCCAAAAGAGGAACTAATTGCACTAATAAGAGATAATTTCAGTAATTACAGACCGAAGCCAGCAAAAAGAGTATATATCCCGAAAAAGAATGGAAAGAAACGCCCACTGGGTATTCCAACAGTTTTGGACAGAATTATACAGGAATGTGTGAGAATTATTATTGAGCCTATATGTGAAGCAAGATTTTATCCGCACAGTTATGGATTTCGACCTTACAGGGCACAGAAACACGCTGTCAGAGATATTATCAATGTCATCAATGCTTCTACTTATTCAAAAGACCAGCCTGTATGGGCGGTTGAAGGAGATATTAAAGGGTGTTTTGACAATATCGACCACAGAATCCTGTTACAGAAGATATGGCGTATTGGAATCCACGATAAAAGAGTGATTAAAATCATACAACAGATGTTAAAGGCTGGATATTTAGAAAGCGGTGCTAGGAATGATACAAAACTCGGCACAATGCAGGGCGGAATTTTATCTCCATTGCTGTCAAATGTATATCTGAATGATTTTGACTGGTATGTAGGAAGAATGTATATGGAACCCCACAGGAAATGCAAACATAAGTGTAATGATACACGACGATTGAAATGGTTGGGAGTAACTCCAAAGTACAATTTTCGTTTTGCAGATGATTGGGTTATCTTAACATCAACAGAACAGGAAGCATACCGATTAAAACGTGTGATGACAAAATATTTTAGAAATAAAATGAAACTGGAATTATCACAGGAAAAGACGTTTGTAACAGACCTTAGAACGGAGGGAATCCATTTCCTCGGTTTTGTGGTCAAAGCGGAGAAAAAGAGGAAAACCCCTGACCCCCAAACGTGGACGGAAAATCTGGTGGGTAAACCATTACCAGACATGGAGCGATTGAAAGATAAAATACAGAAGATTGCTGACGAAGTCCGAGTGATTGGAGAATCCACAGAAAGGAACGTACAGGCGGCACAGATACAGCGTGTGAACTCCATGATAGTGGGGCTGGCACAGTATTTACAACCCTCAATATGCTCTCATGCTCTTCATGTCATAGACAGAAGAATCAATAACACAGCATTGGCAGTATGGAAAAAGAGATTTCCCAGACACTACAATAAGTATCAAATACCAATGGAAAAGCTCTGTAACCTACCGCATAGGCATGAGGGATACAAAAGTAAAACATTTGCTGTTCCGATTGAGGGAGAATGGTTTGGAATTACTATGGCGTTTATTACCCATAGTAAGTATGAAAGCAAGCCATTCGACCAACGCATGACACCTTATACGGAGGAGGGCAGACGAATTTACAGTTATTTCCGTAGCAGAAGCAAGCCTCTTCCATGTGATAGACCGTCAGTGAATACCGCAAGGGATATACAGCTTTCGGTCTATGCAAAGACCGTATATAATTTTGAATACTTCATGAACAGGGAATATGCGTACAACAGAGATAAAGGCAAGTGTAAGTGCTGTAAGAAACCGCTGTTTTTAGATAACAAAAAGTATTGTTATCACGTCAAAGGGGAACTTCCGTTAGGAAAAGTAAACAAAGTGCAAAATCTTGTATGGCTATGCAATGACTGTTATCGAATGGTCAACAACGGTCCGATACCGCCAAACATAGATGAAAAGGTATTAAAGAAGATTCAAAAGTATAAACAAAAGTGAAATTTGTAAGCACGATATGTACTGTGAGGGCATAAAGTGTTGAACCCCGATGGAGGGTAGTAAGTTAGTTTGATGGTACGCCGGGTGCGATGAAAGTTGCACGCCCGGTGTGGGGTGGGGGAAAAGGTGGAGATAACTTCAAAGCCTTACCTATCACTATTGGAAGTTTTTACAAAAATGAACAATGTTGCGGGTCTGGGTTCCAGCGGTTCCCAGAGGGCTATGGATATGCGTATGAAGATCCAGTATATCAACGAAAAAAATCAGGGAAGGGGTGTCATTATGGCAACAGGAACCCCTCTGTCAAATTCTATGGTGGAACTCTATGTGATGCAGTTATATCTACAGGAAAGGCGGCTTCACGAAAAGGGGATTTACCACTTTGACGCATGGGCTTCTGTGTTTGGGGAAGTTACCAGCTCCCTGGAACTGGCACCAGAAGGTACCGGTTACCGGATGCGGACCAGGTTTAATAAGTTTATCAACCTGCCGGAGCTGATTCATCTATTTAAAGAAGTGGCAGACATAATCCTGCCTGACATGCTGGATATTAAGCGGCCAGAATTAAAGGACGGAAAATATAAGATCGTAGTATCGGAAGCCTCTGATTATGTGAAAGAACGTATGCAGGAAATGGTGAAAAGGGCTGAAGCAATCCATAGAGGTGCAGTAGACCCCAAAGACGACAATATGCTCCGCATTACCGGGGAAGCAAGACTTTTGGGCACAGATCCCCGGCTTTTGGATAGTCATGCGCCAGTGGATACGGATTCAAAACTGAATAAAGCAGTAGAAAACATTTATCAGGAATATGTACAGTCCCAGGAACAGAAAGGAACGCAGATTGTTTTTTCGGATATCGGGACACCAGGACCAGGAAAACCGTTTACCGTCTATGATTATCTGAAACACGAACTGATTGCTAAAGGTATTCCAGAGGAAGAAATCTGCTTTATCCATGATGCAAAAACAGATGAACAGAGAGACCGCATGTTTTCAGATGTCAGGGCTGGCAGAAAGCGTATCATTATAGGAAGTACCGAAAAACTGGGGGTAGGAACCAATATCCAGACAAGAATGGTGGCGGCCCATCATATCGACTGCCCCTGGAAACCCTCTGATATTGAACAAAGGGAAGGACGTATTATCCGACAGGGGAATGAAAATGAAGAAGTGAATATTTACCGCTATGTAACAAAAGGTTCTTTTGATGCATATTTATGGGGCATTGTTGAAACCAAACAACGATTTATCAGCCAGGTATTTACCAGTCGGGAGCTGGCAAGGATCTGTGAGGATATAGATGAAACCGTATTAAATTTTGCAGAGATTAAGGCGGTAGCTTCTGAAAATCCTTTGATTATGGAAAAAATACAAGTAGATAACGAAGTGGCACGTCTGAGAATCCTGAAAACAGCACATGAAGGGAAAAGGTTTGCCTTACAAGATGCCGTTACTTTCCAGTATCCAAAAAGGATACAAAGCCTGAAGAAAGAGCTGCAAGCCCTTCAAAAGGATCTGGAATGTAGGAACCAGGCTATGGAAGTACAGCCAGGGTTTGCAATCACCCTACAGGGAAATGTTTATGAGAAGCATAAAGAAGCTGGGGAAATTCTGCGTGCAATCGTAGATAGTGTTACCGCTTTTACAGAACATGAGGTTGGCACTTACAAAGGCTTTCCACTATTTGTTGAAAAAAATATGACGGAACAGATTCTGTATATCCGGGGAGAATCGGACTATATGGTAGAATTAAAAGAGAGTGATTCTGGCAATATGGTCCGCTTGGAAAACCGGTTGAATGCCCTCGACAAAACAATAGAAGAAGTCCAAAGAAAAATTAAAATCTGTGAAAATGAAATAAAAAATGCAAAGCAGGAATACGAAAAGCCCTTCCCGTATGAAGAACTTTTAAAAGAAAATATTACCAGGCAGATGGAGATAGATGCAGAATTGGAAATCAAGGACCAGGAGGAGTGTGTGGAAGTACAGGAGGAAACCCCAAATCTTCCATGCCAGAAAGCGGTCCGATAACGAAAAGTAGAATAGAGAAAGGAAGATCACAATATGGAATATAATATCAGAGTATATAAACCGGAATTGAAACAGGAAGAAGGGAAGATCAATAACCTAAAAGGATTTGCTACTATTACCTTTGACGATGCCTTTTGTGTAAAAAGCATTGCAATTAAAGAGTCCTCTAAGGGAAATCTGTATCTCGATATGCCCCGATACAGGGATTATGAAACAGGGGAGTATGTTCCTTTTTACCGGTTTACCGATAAAGAATTTCAGAAGGAAGTTCTGGATACGGTAAGGGAAGCCTATGAAAATATGACAGAAACCAAAATGGACTGTAAGGGTAGTTGGGGAGAGGAAGAGCTGTATTACAATCTGAGTGTAAACCCGGTACAGGGAAGTGATACATTTAAGGCAGATGTAGCCATTCGTCTGCAGGATGTGCTTGCAATCCAACAGCTTCATGTGATCCAGGCGTGGAACGGAAAAACCTTTGTAGGTATGCCCCAGAAAAATTCTGCAAAAGGGGAGCGGGAGGACATTGCCCATGCAGTCAATGCAGAATTTAAGGCAGAGCTGGAAAGTACAATCATGGACGAATACAATAAAAAGCTGGAATATGCAAAAAGCCAGAAACAGCAGCAAAGAAACGGAAGGTAAGAAACGTACAGAAAAATATGTGGTGTTTTCTGATAAAGAGTGATACAATAAAGAAAATATCATATTAGGAGGAGCAGATATGCCAAGACGCAAAAAAATGGAGAATATATCTCTGGAGGAACAGCTTGTAACTGTAGAACAGAAGATCAAAACAACAGAGGCAGAATTAAAAGAACTGCGTCTGAAAGCAAAAGACCTCAGGAAGAAAATCGAAGATAAACAGAAAGATGAGATATTTAGCGCATTGATTGCTTCCGGAAAAACTGTGGAAGAGGTAATGAAGTATTTAAAATCTGGTAATGAAGAAAAGGCTGAATAAGATAAGAGAAAATGCCGTTACGGGTGATGATAAAAACCTGTAGCGGCATTTTTTATGGTCATTAAATCAGTAGTTGGTGGACAAAAGTAACTATTATCTGCATTGAGTGCTATACATCAAAACATCTAATACATATGGATTAGGAATAACGCAGGAGGTGAAGACATAAATCAATGATTTTAGAGAAAACAAGAAGTCCTACAAAAGCATATTAAACATAATTTAAAATGAATAGTGAAATGACCGTAAATTTAAAAATTGCAGAAATAGTTGATATAAAGTGATTACCGTGGAGCCTTTTGGTTATGGACTATCTGACCAAGTAGATACAGAAAGAAGCATAGAGAATATCATAGAGGAATTATATACCTGTCTGGAAGAGATTGGTGTTCACCAATATTATCTGATGGCACATTCTATCAGTGGATTGTATTCCCTGTATTATGCCAATACTTATCCAGAGAAGATTCATGGTTTTATAGGAATAGATTCTTCTGTACCAAAGCAAAATGAGAATGAACCTTTTAATACAACAAAATTAAATTTCTTGATGGCTTATTTAAGCAAAGCAAAGAATGCGTTGGGAATCAGCTGACTGCTTTCAGTTGGAAATCCGGAAAAAGCTATCTATGCTGATCAGAATTATTCTTATTTACAGGAAGACTTAGAAGTTTTTCGGATACTTTCCCTTGATACCACTTATAATAAGACTGTAATGAATGAATTAAAGCAGGTAGAAAAAATCTGAAGATAGTACGGGATATGAAATTCCCAGAAGAAGTACCAGTGCTGAATTTTGTTTCGGAAGATAATTGTGAAATTTTTCCAGAATGGGAAAAGTTGCATAGAAGCGTGATGGGAGACAATCAGGAAAAGAAATTGGTAATGTTAAAAGGGGGACATTATCTGCATTTTGAGCAGAAGGAACGGATTGTTTCTTTTGTGAATGGATTTGTAGAGTAAAAGTTTTATATTTAACTGAAGGGGCATTGAAAATAGGTGACAAATCACTCATTTTTTCAATGCCCTTTTAGGAATTTGGATATTTCGGAAGTAGTATTGCTTAAGAGAGGAGATTATTTGTATTTTGAAAAGAAAAAACAGCTTGTTGAGGAAATAGATATTTGGGCAAAATGACGGAAATGTTTATTACAAGACAAAACATCAATGGAACAGTCACTTAATGAGTATAAGATATAAAGCGGCTGCTCTTTGACAGAAACAATGACAGAATACTCTTCTTTTATGTCAAAGAGGGAGTATTATGCCATTAACTTCTTTAGACCTTTCTTTTTCCTTACAGAAACGGGACAGGTTTCACCGTTATTCATATGAACAATTAGCTCCTTAAAATCTATGTCTGTAATATTGTCTTTATTGATAATATAGGATGTGTGACATCTATAGAAACGATAATCTAATTGCTGTTCAATGTCTTTTAATTGGCCAGTGAATTCAATGACTCGTTTTTTTGCATGAAGAACAATTTTGTGAATATTAGGAGATGTTTCAAAAAAAATGATGTCACTATAGTCAATCACAATATGTTTATCGTTCTGAGTAATTGTAAAGGTTCGGGTTATATCATTGTTTAATGATGTATATTTGCTATTTACATCTAAAAGACATTCGTGAATTTTAGCTTTTATATGTTCTGTAGTGTCTTTTATAATAAAATCAAGAGCTTCTGCTTTATATTGAAAAGTCAGGAAACTCATTTCGGAATGAGATGTAATAAATACAATGAAACAACGCGGTTGGATTTGGCGGATTTTTTGTGCGAGCATTAAGCCATTCATATCGGATTTTAAGTCAATATCAAGAAAAAAAAGCCCTGTGTTTTCTGCGTTCGTAAGTTCTTTTAATATCGTGTGCGGATCAGGTGTAGCTTGAATAATTTGCATATCAAATCCTTCCATGAGGATAAAATTAGATATGCAGCTCCGCAAAATATTTAAATGTTTCTTATTATCTTCACAGATGAAAATATCAATCATATCCATTTTACTCCTTTTTTATGTGTTTTATTAAATTATACAATAAACGCTATCATTATTAAAGAAAAAGATTATGCGTTATCTATTATAGAAAAACCGTAGGTGAATTAACAGTTATTCTGTTGATATGAACGGTTATTATAAAAACATAATAGTTTCTTATTATAAGACTATAATTAAATTTATAAAGCGAGGAAGGTGGATAATAAGAATGGAAAAAATAGCAAACCAAATTATAAAATATTTAGATGACGATCGAACCTCCTGGGATGATCTTGATCGGATGCGTATGAATCTAGGGATTCAAGTACTAATGCATAATATTATTATGATTGGAACAATACTTTTGATAGCTCATATCTCAGGAATATTATGGGAGGCAATGTTCCTTCTGTTTTTATATGGAACACTAAAAATGTGTGCTGGTGGAATACATTTTAAACGAAGCTCTTTTTGCCTAATAGGAACTGGTATATTTGTAGAAGGTGGTGTGTTTATATCAAAACAGTTAAATACACCATTATCTTGTATTATTATTATTTACCTGATTTGTCTTGGTGTCTTAGCTATAATTGGACCGCAAGGCACTGAAAATAATCCGATTTCTCCTTTGTTATATGAGAAATTGAAAAAAAGAACTATATTTTTGGTGTTAATATATATGTTAGGAACTATTATCATAGCGGTCAGCATGGATATTATATTATATATACCATTTATTGCCGTAGTATTTGAAACGTTATCTCTTCTTCCTTTGCATATAAAAAGCAGGATTGTTTGATCCTGCTTTTTATATATTTTTTTTAGACACTTGAAGGCGCTGCACAAAATATTTATCTTGTATTTCAGTATCTAAAAATACGTGATTATATTTTGAAATGATTTCATGAGCATTATAGAGTCCAATTCCGCGATTATGCCCTTTTGTAGATACATTTGGTTTTGCTAATGTAGCATACGGAATTCCTTTGTCCAAAAAAGTATTGGAAATAATAAAAATGTATTCAGCATCCAGATTTATTAATGCAAAGCGGATAGAAGGATAAGCTGTTTCTAATGTAGCTTCAATTGCGTTATCAAGAAAAATCCCAGCGATGCGACATAAATCTAATGTATTCATAGGGAGTGAAATTACTTCATCAGTAACTTCTATACTGACATCAATGTTTAATTCTATTGCATATAACAACTTAGATGATAGGATGCTTTTAAGTTCAGTGATTTTAATATTCATAAGTTGATTAATATGTGCAGTATTTTTGGTGATTTTCCTACTCAGTGGAAGAATTTCTTTATTAAAATAGGAACGTAATCCTTCCATATCATTTGCTTCAAAATATTCAGACATAGAAAGCATAATATTTGAATAATCGTGCTTAAAGGAGCGTAATGAAGAATACATGCTTTCTATTTGATTAGTATATTCTTGAAGTCTATTGTAAGAATCCTGTTTCATGTTAAGGTGTATTTTTTCAACATGAGTTTTTACAATAGTTATGATTAAAATAGTACTGATGATGAAATAGCATGCAAATAATATACAATTAAACATTATGATTTTACGGTTGTATCCAATTGATTCTCCGATTATTATATTGAACAAAAAAATAAATAAACAAGTAGCCAGATTTGCCGTAATCAACAATAAAAGTTGTTTGGAAAGCTTCACGTGTATTCTACGTAGAACTAGATGAAAAAGATGGCTTATTATGGGGCAGACACAGGCTAAAAGTCCAATATATGAAATTATATAAATAATATAGTAGATTGTGTGGGATTGTAGGTCTGTAATAGGATATACATAGGTATCCCATAGTAAAGAATATAGATTATCCCACAAAACGCAAAAGAGATAGGTCGCAATAAATATACAGGCGTTTATTAATGGCTCAGGAGCAATCCAGTAAATAAAAATGCATGTACTTAAAATTAATACAATTACACCAATATTGCCGAGAACAAATCCAATCATGAGAATATTTATTAGTAAAATAAAAAAAAGGAGTGCCTTTTGTTTGAATTTTAGTTTGAATGGCAAAAAACAACAAATAGGAATTAAATAGGAAAAAACACTTAATATATATGGAAGTATTTGAATTACGTGCATCTTATTATTACCTTTCAATTTGGATTATTTTGATTAGTTTTATTATATTACTTGGATTTTTTGAAATCAACAGTTATTACTGAAAAATCGTTTGTTTTTGGAGAATATAGCACACTTTTTCTATTGAAAATACATTTTATTCCTAAAATATGAATTTGCTAAAAACATAGGGTATACTTTAGATATCAAATAGAGATTTGAGATGAAAGGGGACAATAACATGAAGAAAAATGTAAAAAGTACTATTGGTAACTTGGCAATTAACTTAGGAAAACATGCAGTTGGAAAATGTATGATTCCAGGTATGTTTGATCCTAAAATTCCGGATGAAATAAAAGGGGACAAACAAAATACACGTGTAGTTTTTAGAAAAGATACATAATTAATTTGCTGACCTATAAATATTTTACTAGAAACGTTTATTTATCAGCAAAGGACATTTTTTCTGATTTTATAGAAAAAATATTTAATTGTTTCTTATGGTAAAAAGCTATTATGACGTCGAGTAGCTTTTTATAAATAATACCTTAGAGGAGGAAAACAATGGCTGAATTAAAAATTGAAAAAATCCAGGAAAAGGAAAAAGTCGAAGTTTTATCACAGTGTGGCTCTGGAACGAGTATTTATTCTGCAAACAATTGTTCTACACAGGCACATCCTTATGGACAGATTGATCCATGCCACAGTGATTGTAAACCGACAAAGAAGTGTAAAAAGTGTGGAAAATGGGCAGCAAATGCGGCAACATCAGCATACTATTAATGTAATGTGACCACATGGTGCCAAAAGTATTATACAAAGATGCGGAAAATTTTAAATACGCATTTCCAGTATATACTTTTGGCACTTCCCATATTTAAGAAAAAGAAGTTTGGTAGGGAGGTAGAAGGCGTATGTTTTCTGTTGATACACGAATTCTAAGGTATAAAGAAAAAAGAATATTACTAAATACTTCTAATGGGTTATGGATTAGAGTTTCTCAAAAGGTTTATAATCTTTTTGTTCTTGTAGAAAAAGAAGGACTTTCATTTAATCAGTTGCTAGAATCTTTATATGATGAAGAAGATAGAGAATATATGAAGTCCGTTTATAATAAAATGATAGAAATTGGCATAGTTGAAAAAACAGAAGGCGAAGTAAGAGGTAATCGTACAGTACTTTTTGAAATCACAAGGAGATGCAATTTGCATTGCCGGCATTGTTGCGTAAACGCAGAAAGAGAAACAGATTACGAAATGTCATTTGATAATCTTGTAATGGCTTTAAATAGAATTATTAACTGGAAACCGAAACAGATATCGCTTACTGGTGGTGAACCATTGGTGAGAAAAGACATATTTGATATTTTGAAATACCTTAACAAAAAATTTAATGGCAGAGTGACATTATCCACAAATGGTACTCTGATTAATGAGGAAAATGTGGGTGTTTTGATTCGATATTTAGATCAAATTGATATCAGCATAGATGGCGTAGATGAAGCAACATGTAGCAGAATCAGAGGTCGGGGCGTATTTGAGCAGATTATTCAGACAGTTCATTTGCTTCATGAAAAAGGATTTTATGAAATAACACTGTCAATGATTTCAGATAAATTTCATAGAAAAATGGAAGAAGAATTCTATCGAATGAATGAAGAACTAGGAACAACTCCGATTGTGCGTTCATTTGCACCTGTGGGAAGAGGAAAAGAATCAGGAGGATTTTTGGAGCATGATCAATATTATAGTCCAATTCCTGCAATAAATAAGCCTGTCATTCAGGCATGTTCCTGTAAAGCGGGAGAAGAAAAACTTCTTATTAATTACAGGGGGAATATTTATCCGTGTCAGTATTTCGTACAGGATGAATTTTGCATGGGAAATATTTTAGAAAATCAGGATTTCCCTTTTGAAATAAATATGAATATGGCTGCAGTGTGGAATTATTTTCCACAGAATTATGAAAAATGTAGCACATGTCCGGTAAATATTTTTTGTTGGCCGTGTCCAGGGGAATTGTATCTTTATTCGGATTTAAATCAGACAGATAATTTTGAAAAAATATGTAAATTCCAAAAGAAGTTTTTGTATAAAAAAATTTGGGATGAGGATGTGTTGGTATGATGAAACTAAATAGTAATGTCGCATGTATAGAATATAAAAACAAGGTGATTCTGGCAAATAAACTAACTGGAATGTGGCTGAGAATTACAAAAGAAATCTATAATTACTTTATTAAAGCATTGGAATTAAATTATGAAAGAAAGGATTTTGTTCGCTCTTTTATGAGAGAGGAAGATCAAATATATATAGGAAAACTGCTAGACAAAATGGAAGAAATCGGTATTCTTGGAGATGCGGAATTTTTTTTCCAAAAAAGTGTTGCATTTGAGATTACAAATCGTTGTAATCTAACTTGCATGCACTGTTGTTTTAGCGCTGGTAAGCAGGGCGAAGAGATGACAACACAAAGAGTTACAGAAATTTTACAAAAGATTATCAAATGGCAACCAGATAAAATAACGATAACAGGTGGAGAACCACTGTTGCGTAATGATTTATTGGAACATCTAAAGTTTTTACGGGAAGCTTTTGAGGGAATTATCATATTAGCAACAAATGGTACCTTAATTCACAAAGGAAATGTATCTGATATTATTCAGTATATTGATCGGATAGATATTAGTGTAGATGGAGTCGATGAGGAAAGCAGCAGAAAAATTAGAGGAAGGGGTGTATTTGCAAAAGTTTTAAAAAGTGTTGAGCTGTTAAAACTGAATGGATTTGATTCAATTTCGTTGTCAATGGTATTAACAGAGGATAACGAGAAGTTGGAAGAGCAATTTCTGGATTTGAATCGGAAACTGGGCACATTTCCTGTTCTCAGAAGAATTTCATGGATTGGCAGGGCATTAGAAAATCAAAAACAACTTACCTCTAGTGGGGTTCTTTATGAACATGGTGCAGAAATCAAAAAAGATGAAAAATGTATGTGTACATATGGGAATTGCCAGAATTTGGTTTCAAAGTATCATATAAGATATGACGGATATGTATATGCCTGCCAGACAATTGAAGACAGAAAATATAGTTTAGGTCATATTGATCAGATTTCAGAGTTCGATAAAATTACAAATAATAATTTAATGCTCATGATTGAAGATTTATTAAAATTCAATCATAAATGTCGCCGGTGTAAGGTAATGCCGTTTTGTTGGAAGTGCCCGGTAGAGATTATGGAATATACCAAAAATGGAAGCATGAGAGAGCATTGCAATACTGTACATGATAATTTGTTTCATGTTATATGGGAGGAATAAAATATGCAGGCATCATTTTGGCTGACATCTTCTTGCAATATGAAATGTGTTTACTGCTATGAAGGTGAAAATAAGAAGAAAGAAAAAATGAATAAGCAGGTAATTGATCAGGCTCTTAAGCTGGTAATCACACATATGAATACAATAAATGATAAGTATTTATGGATTGTTTTACATGGAGGCGAACCCTTTATGGCTTTCCGTGAAATGCAATATCTTGTAGCAAATGCAAAGGCTCTTGCAGCAGCGAGTGGGATTTCTATCAGCTTTTCTACGACATCAAATGGAACGCTATTAAATGATGAAATAATTTCATTTGTAACAGAAGAGATTGATGACTTTACAATAAGCATGGATGGAAAGGAGAGTACACAAAATTATTCAAGACCATTTGTAGATGGGACCCCATCTTTTGAAATTGTCGATAAAAATATAAGGAAAGTTTTACAGATTAAGCCGGATGTAAGAATACGGATGACATATAACCATAAAACAGTTAAAAACTTATTTGAAAATGTAAAGTATTTTGTGGATTTAGGTGTCCATTTGATTGTGCCTGTGCATGATTTCTACGATCGGAATTTTACAGATGAGGATTTGAAAGTCTTGAATTGTGAGATTAGAAAAATATGTGAGACATATAAAAATAACGAAGATTTATTGAATAATTGGAAGATACATAAACTTGGAATTTGTTCTGGCGGGATTACGAGTATGCATATAGATCCCAAAGGGGATATATATCCATGTATGTTAGCAGTTGGTAATCCAGAATTTCTAATTGGAGATATATATCACGGAATTGATACGAAGAAGAGGGATCATATACTTGCTTATTCAGACTGTACTATTCCAGAATGCGAAGGGTGTGATTTGTATAAATACTGTAGTGAAACAAGGTGTAGGATTATTAATAAAGTTGCTAACAATGATTATTTGAAACCATCACCATTAGCCTGCGGAGTAGAAAGAATGAAGTACAGAATATGTATGGAGAGTATGTAACGAAAATAGTATATGAAAGTGAAAGTAGCCGTTATTGATAGTGGAATCGAATTATACCACGAAGCATTTAAAAATAGCCATGTCAGCGGAACTAGGATTATAAAAAGGGGATGCTGTTTGGAAAAGAATGAGGATATTTATGACACAAGTGGTCATGGCACCGCTTGTGCTTCCATGATTGTTAGCGAATGCCCATATGTAGATATTGTGAGTATTGGAATACTGGATGGAAATGGAAAATCAAATCTCGCTGCATTGGAATTTGCATTGGAATCCCTTATAAATAGTGATGTATCTATAATTAATATGAGTTTGGCTTTCAATATATTAGTTGATCAGAAATTATATAGAATCCTGAAAAAGCTATCGGAACAAAATGTTACTATCATTGCATCAATGTCAAATGAAGGGAATGTCAGTTATCCAGCTGCTTATGATAATGTAATTGGAGTACGGGCCGGCATACTTGAAAAAGAATGTGGGTTTTGGTTCTCTAAAAGTGAATCGGTACAATGCATTATGGACTGTGTGACGCCTGTTGTTGCTGTTCCCTCAAATAAGTATATTATGATACCATCCTGCAATAGTATTGCGGCTGCTAGATTAACTGGCATTGTGAGTAAAATGTTTTGGGAGAAAAAAACTAATAAAATCAGTTATGAAACGGTATGTGACTGGTTATATGATAAAGCTTTGCGAAATGAATGGGGAGAGAGTGAGCTTTCCACTAGATTTCGAGTTCCAGAAAAGAATGATTGGTTTGTGGAAAATAACGATTCTATATTAAATGAAATGTATCAGGTTATAGGTCAATATTTTGAAAAAAGATTTTCTGACAAGCAGATTTGCGATATTGAACTGCTGACCAGAACCGGACCACTAAAAATGGAAATGGTTATTCCGTTTTTGGAATATGTGAAGAAAACTATGGATATAAAAATAGACTATTTAAAAGTAAATAGGTATCATTTACTTACGGTTGGAACTTTAGTGAAATACATAAAGTCACTTTGAAGATGGGAGTTACAATGAAAGAAAGCGTATGGTGAAAATATGAAAAAAAGATACAAACTGATTGGAAAATTTCTAAGGGAGTCGTTTAGGCAAAGCAAGATAAAAAGTATAATTTGCTGTCTGATAATGTTTGTGCTTACATTATTGAGTGTATTTTTGCCGATTATTCTACAGCGGATTATAGATGTAGCCATTGGAGGTAAAAATGCCAGTGCTTTATTTGTATACGGTGGGGTATATATGGCCGTTATGATAGCTATTGCCATATTAAATATGCTTCAGCAGTATAATCTTTCATATCTGAAGACAAAAATGACAATTCGGTATAAATATCTTCTTCTAAAAAAATTGAGCACTTTTTCCGGTGCATATTATTCAGAGCAGAAGTCGGGAGAAGTTTTAAATATTATAGATAATGATACCGACATGGTTGAAAATTATGGAATCGATCTTGTTTTTGATTTTGTAAGAAATGTTATTACCTCTCTTTTTGCTTTATCTATGTTAGTCCATATTCAAAGTACTATTTTATGCATCATTATTGGTATTCAGATTATTACCATTGTAGTACAGAGTAAGTTTAGCAGAGTGCTTGCAAACAAAACTGCTGAAGTTCGAGAACAATCAGGGAAAGTATATAACATCATCGAACAGTATATCAGCAACATATTAGAAATTGTCATTCTTAAAGCTCGGCGTTATTTTTTGATTCACTATCTTAAAAATGAAGGAGAGTTTGCAAGGAAAGGAATTCGGTTAGATGTATTATTTTCTGCAAGTAGCCAGTCAGCTACATTTTTATCTAGTTTGACTACTATTTTAGTTTACATTATTGGCGGAATGGAAATTATTAATGGAAGTATTCAATTTGGTGAGTTAATTGCGTTTCAACAGTACACTGCAATGTTCATCGGTCCGTGTATGGGCTTGCTTAAAATAAACGAAAGTATTCAGCGTGTGTGGGTATCTTTGGATAGAATTTATGGATTTCTGGAATCCTCTAGTACGATTGTTCAAAACAATAAGGGACTGAAAATTCCGGATCATGTTACACAAATTAATATGAAGAATGTGAACTTTAGTTATTCTAATAATAAGATTTTAAAAAATATAAATTACAAATTTAGACCAGGTAAAGTTTATGCTCTTGTTGGGGCAACAGGATGCGGAAAATCAACAATCATAAATCTTCTGTATAGACTCTGGGACGTGGAATCAGGAGAAATTACTATTAACGATAAGAATATAAAAGAATATAATTTATACTCTTTGAGGAAAAATATCGCGATTGTTTCACAGAACACTTTTTTGTTTGATGATACCATAGAAAATAATTTAACGCTTAATAATAATAGAATAAAAAAGGAGGACTATATTGAAACTTGTAAACGGATTGGTATTGATGAATTTATATCAAAATTACCGGATGGATATCAGACTCAGGTGGGAGAAAATGGCGTGAAACTCTCTGGAGGACAGCGTCAGCGAATTGCAATCGCACGTATGATTTTACAGTCTAAGGATATTCTTATTTTTGATGAAGCAACCTCTGCATTAGATAATATAACGCAGGAATATATTTTAGACAATCTTCGACAGTATTATGAAAATAGGATTGTTATAATGATAGCGCATAGACTTTCAACAATAAGGAAAGCAGACGAGATAGTAGTTTTGAATCAGGGAAAAATAGTAGAGATTGGAAATCATGAATCATTAATGCAAAAAAAACAATATTATTATCAGCTTGTAGAAGAAAGGAGTGTATAGTTATGAAATTATATTTACGATATATGAAAGAATATAAAAAGAATACTGTAACAGTATTTCTATGCTTTCTGTTAACTGTAGTGTTAATAAGCGGCCTTCTTATTTTAATGCATACCAACCATAGAGTAGAAGCGTTGCAGAATATGCTAACACACACTCCTGCAGACGTTAGAATTACAAGCCTAAATGAAAATCAGGTGGAAATATTAAGAAATGACAGCGATATTTCTAAAATGGCTATCTTTGAGAAACCAGAATACGTACTTTGCGATGAGAACAGGATTTACTTTCAATGTGGGGATGATTTAGGAATCACGCTTACAGGCAGACTTGAAAAAGGAAGAATGCCAGAAAATGAAACGGAAGTGGTTATGGAAAAGTGGGTGCTACTGAACCTTGGAAAAGAACCGGACATAAATCAGGAAATCACTTTGGAAAATGAGAACACAGGGGTCGTTCAAGAATTTACAATTGTTGGAATATTATCGGATGTATTGAGAAATAAACAAGTTGGATTATTGACGATGTATTCCTGTTTGGAAAAAGAATATAATGGTCCCTACATCAGCTATATAAATTATAAGAATAATTGGAACATTGAACATCAAAAAGAGAAAACCGCTGCAAAGCTAGATATTCCAGTGAAAAATATACAAACTAGCCCGGGAAGAGAGAACATGGAGGAATTATTATGTATAGATATAGTTGTCATTACTGCAATTCTTTTGTTCTTCTGTATTATTTTTTCGGGAATTTACCGTATACAGCTGATTGCGAGACAAGAGCAATATGGTGTTTTAAGAGCAATAGGGATTAAAAAAAATATTTTTAAGCAAAATATCTTATTAGAGTTAGGAATTATATATGTAGTAGCAGTACCATTGGGTGTAGGTATAGGCAATGGAATTGCTCGGGGCGTGATGAAACTATCTGGAGACGAAAAACAGATTATTTATTTGTATGGAGAAAGGGTACGCTTTGGAGTGATTGTTCCAGTTATACAGATTATAATTGGATTGCTTCTGCTAGCTGTAGCGATTTCCTGCGTAGGTTTGGTTGCTTGTCACAGCATTTATAAAAAATCAATTATAGAAGTGATTTCTAATGAAGTTGATCCTAATGTCCATAGAAGTAGTAAATTCCTTCGTATTGATAAAAGCAGCAGCAAACTTCGCACTTTTTGGATTTTGTCTTTAAAATATGTACTCCGTGATTTCAAAACTAGCATTTTTATGATGTTGACAATATGTATGGGAGTAAGTTTATTTTATGGGTTGTTTTATAAAGCACAAATAGCACATGATATTCATTATGAAACAAAAGAAATGTACTTTTTTAATGGAGAATATGCTATGAACGTATTGACATTCCAAACGGCAGATTATGGAATCTCAAGAGAGTCAATTAAAGAAATTCTCTCTTTAGATAAGGTCAAAGAGATAGAAACAGCTACAGGGCTTCCAATTCGTGTTGTAGATAATGGGGATGTGGAAAAAAATAATGAATATTTTAATGCTTCAAATGCGAAGAAAAAAGAAATTTATGGGTATTCAGATGATGGATTTGATGGAGAAGATCAAGTCTATAAGTCGGTACTGTATGGATATAATGATAATGCACTTGCAAAATTGCAAAAATATGTTATTGATGGGAAGTTTATTCCCGAAGAAATCAAAGAAAATGAGGTGATTCTTTGTGAAATGCGAGAAAGTGATGACAAAACCGGAATCCAAAAAGTAGGGTGGTATAAAGATGGCGAACCGTTATTTCAATATAAAGTCGGAGAGCAGATCAGTATAAAATATAGGGAAGACATGAAAACAGGTACGCAGGATTATGAAAGATTTTTGGATAATGTATCAGATTACACAACTAAGAAATACAAAATAGTGGCTGTTGTTTCATTCCCATATATTTCTGACGTGAAATATTCTCAATATCCGATTTTCATTACAAAGGATGCCTATATAGAAGGGTTGATTGGGGACTCAAAAATACAAAGTATGTATATAAATGGAAAAGAGAACTTGAGCGATGAAGAAAAAATACAATTAGAAAATCAGCTGATCAATATAGGCACAAAAAACTCCCAGGTTTCAACAAGAAGCTTGATTACTGAAAGAGACAAGGCGGATATGTTGTACCAAAAAGAGATTATTAACATTGTGGGAATTGCTCTGGTATTTTTGATATTAGCATTAACTAATATTGCAAATAATATGAAGTTTCGGGTGCAAACTAGAAAGCGTGAAAACTCCATTTTAAGAGCAATCGGATTAAAATACAAGGCGGTTGAAGAAATTGTTATCTTAGAAATTGCTAACATCTGTTTTGTGTCGTTTATTGGGGGGTATGGAGCTTCACAAATTATCAGCAGATATTTGTATAGTCAATCTGATTTGAAAAACTTTGGATATGTGTATAAATTTGATGTAGCGATTTACTTATTAGTATGCCTGTCTACATTGGCAGTTTGTGCATTTATATCTTATTGGATAGTAAAAAAATCCTCTAGTAAAAATATCATTGAGGACATGAACTATATTGAATAATTGGAGATTAATATTATAACTTTTGTGATTATATAGTTATTAATTAGTATTTTTTTCGGAGGTGAAAGAGTATGAACGTTATCGAAATAAGGAACTTAAGTAAGAAATATTCAAACAGTAGGAATGTTGAAGTTATGGCTTTAAGGCATGTGAACTTAAATATAGAAAAAGGAAGATTTGTTGCAATTGTAGGGCCAAGCGGAAGCGGTAAAAGCACTTTGCTGCATTTGATTGGTGGTTTGGATATGGCTACAGAAGGAAGTATAAAAGTAGATGGATTAGATATTATGAAGTTTTCAGAAAACGAAATGTCAGAATTTCATCGAAAAAAAATTGGCTTTGTTTTCCAAAAATTTAATTTGCTTCCTATGCTGAATGTAAGAGAGAATATAGTTCTGCCTCTTACTCTTGGGGGTGAAACCGTAGATGATGAATATATTGATGAATTGATACAGTTTCTTGGGCTGAGACAGAGAGAAAAGCATTTGCCAGGAGAATTGTCAGGCGGGCAGCAGCAAAGGGTAAGTATCGGGCGGGCACTGGCTACGAAAGCAGAGGTATTACTTGCCGATGAACCTACAGGAAATTTGGATCAAAATACTTCGTATGAAATTATGGAATATTTTCGTAATTTGAACAAAAAATATGGAAAAACAATTATTATGATTACACACGATATGAATCTGGCTCAGAATGCCGATGAGATCATACAAATTGTTGATGGGAGAATTATATAAAACAACAATTTTATGAGATGATTTTTTAGGGAGAAACTTTTAAGGATCTCCCTATTTTTTACGAACGATGTTTAATTTTGATTCTTCAGATTTAAATGTAAAACTATATCTTTACTGTTTTAGCTTACTACACTTATCTATCATGCGGTAAAAAGTTTGGGAATATCTACTCTGTACATAAGCGAAGATTTAGATGCAAATTATGGTGCCTATGATTTTATATACAAATAGTGACCTGAGAAAAGAAATTTTCTATTATTGATTATCGTGTATGAATGGAGCTGTTGAAATGGAATGTAAAAAAGAATGTAGACTGCTGTTAAATGACTTGAACAGTATTCTTTTAGAACAGTGTTTGGAGCAGAGAGTTAGTTGTGGATATTTGAATAGTCTAGTGCAGGAATTAGCAGAGTACATCAATCCATTACTGGACCTTTGCGAAAAGGCAGCGACAAGGACACTGAATATAGACAATGATTATCGCACTATGCGGGCACAATTGCAGAGCAATATCCGAAATCCGCTAAGCTGCATAAAAGCAAGTTGTTTTCTAATCAATTCACTTGCAGAAAAGGGAAATATCCAATCTGAAAAGCTCCAGGAGTATCTTCAAATTATAGAAAAGGCAGCGGAGGATATAGAGAGTACATTAAAATAACTGATAATTGAAGAAGTGCTGGGCGGGAAGTTTTCGTCCAGTATTTCTTTCTGGAATGAGAAAAGTTGAATTTACAAATCAAGAGGAGGCATACACATGAAGTATGTTTTTCCAGAATATAAAGAGAATGTAGTGTTGGGCAATGGGAAATTACAGTTAAATCCAATGTCCTATCAGGTTATCTACGAAGGAAAGGAGATAGACCTGACACCCAGGGAATTTGAAGTTTTATACCTACTGGCTTTAAAGCCAAACTGGGTAATGCCAAAGACAAATATTTATCATTCTGTATGGGGGATTTATTATCATGACGATCAGATACCATATAGAACAGTAGAATATGTGATATGGAAGATAAGAAAAAAGATGGGACATGATATTATCGAAACATTGGTCAATGTGGGGTATCGGTTGAAAAAGCTGTAGTTTCCTGGAGATATAATTGAGATGAAACGGTATGTTATTACGAATGGAGGATATATGATATGAATGAAAATAAGAAAAGTGCGAAACGGTACCACCAATTTATGATTACTGCTTTAAAGAAAAAAGTAAATGACATGAAAGATTCCGCTTATTCAGGATTGTATAGTGAAATAGCGTTTATCATTGGAATAGCAGTTATCATGATAGATACCTTTTTTCCACCAGAGGAAACGAAAGCTAATTGCGTATGGAAGATAATACTGATAGCTGTATCTATAGTCTGTATGTTTTATTTCGCTAAAAAAGTGAAAACAGTGAATGAAGTGGAAGAAGAGAAAAAGTTTTGGCCGAATTTTTTTATTCAATGGGCAACAAGTTTAGGGTATATAAATATGCCTGTAGCAATGATAGCTATTTTGGTAACATTTGATAAGGGCAAAGCATGGACATTATTTATGATGGGGGTTGCTGTAATTTTGACAGGTTTAACTTTAATAGAAGCACTTGTAAAAACTTCTAAAATTGTAAAAAGGTTGTAAGAGAAAATAAAATTGATTAAAAAATTGTATCACGTTTCCCAGCATCTTCACAATGCCATAGAACAGGTATGTGTAATAAAAGGGAACTGGAGTTTGGCGATGAGATGTATCACATAGAGGAAAAATAGAGCAGATATGAGGAGGACATAGCTGCTTTTACTATAGGGACTAATTGAAGATACAGAATTTAAAAAAGTTCATAATAAAGGTTAGACAGATTTACAGGAAATAGAATCTTTACATATCCTGTAAATCTGTTTTTATATCGGTATAAAATAATTTTGGACTTCCGTTTCTGACAATTTTATTAAGGAGCGTTCAGATACATTTTTCCCACAAATACAATACATATAATGGTCTTCTTGCCAGGTATAAAATAATTTAGATAAATCAGGATTTAAAGAGTTGCATTGGGTTGCAGTACCAGTAAGACCGATTCTAAGCATTTTATAATAGGCTTCTTTTTGCGTCCATATTTTGTAAAATCTAAAAATTCGTTCAACATCTGAGGCATTGTTAATGTATTGAATTTCCGGTTGACTGAAAATGAGATCCATAATATCAAATGGTGGATAAGATATTTTTTCTACATCGGCTCCAACTGGAGAATTAGCTGATATACAACTGATTATAGAACCATTTGAATGAGAAATACTGAAGTCATATTTAGGCTTAGATAAAAATAGCGGCTTGTGATTTTGAGAATATGAAAAGTATAATTCGGTATGCTTCAAACCAGATATAGTGCTTAATCCGATACGAGTAATAAGAGCAGAATAAAGAGAAAGTTTTTTGTCAAGTACATGAAAATATTGGTTTATTTTCTTTCTTCGTTCTTTGGAAACAAATTGCATTAAATCAGAATCTATATTTTTCCATTCGAGTGAAATAGTTGATAAATACAGCACTAGCACGAGTAAATCCTCCCTAAGTATAATAATGAGTAGTTTACCATAGGAACAGAAAAATTTCAAATGCAAAATGAGCATCTTATAAGGATAATGCAAAATGAGCATCTTATAAGGATATTTCTGTGTAATAAAGACAAAAATATGCAAGTAAATCCAAAATCGTCTATAAGAATATAAAATATGCTATGTTAAAAAAAGTATAAAAGATAGCGTAAGAAAAGGGAATATTCTATCTAATAATCTTATTTTTATAACATCATGTAATATGGAGGCAAGGAATGAAAACAGAAGAAGTTGTACACTTATTAGAAAATGTATACAAATATAATATATCAGAGCTTAGTATAAAAAGTGGAGATGAGAAGATTATCATCAAAAATGGCATTGATGAAAGGGCAGTTGATACTGTGGAAACTGTAACTGAAAGAATAGAGGGTGAAAGTAAAAATAGAATTGATGAAGAAAATATTATAAAATCACCCTTGGTGGGGCGTTTTTATGCAGCCCCTGCTGTCGGAAGTGATAATTATGTTAAAGTGGGAGATAAAGTAGAAGAGGGGCAAACACTTGCTATTATCGAAGCAATGAAATTAATGAATGAAATTAAGAGTGAATATAGCGGAACTATTAAAAGCATATTAGTAAAAAATGAAGAACTGGTGGAGTATGGACAGCCCTTATTTGTTTTAGTTTGAAAGGAGTTTTTATGTTTGAAAAAATACTTATTGCTAATAGAGGAGAAATAGCTGTACGAATTATAAAAGTATGTAAAGAGATGGGAATTAAGTCTGTAGCTATATATTCAGAGGCAGATAAAGACGCTTTACATACAAAAATGGCAGATGAGGCGATATGTATAGGACCTGCACCGTCAGGAGATAGTTATCTCAATATGGAAAATATTATTAGTGCAGCTGTAGGAACAGGAGCTCAGGCAATTCACCCAGGTTTTGGATTTTTATCAGAAAATAGTCTTTTTGCGGAAAAGTGCAAAGTATGTAATATTACATTCATTGGTCCAACACCAGAAGTGATTTGTAAAATGGGAAATAAAGTTGAAGCACGTAATATGATGAGAAATGCGGGAGTTCCGATTATATCAGGAAGCAGGACTCCCGTTTTTGATGTGTGTGAAGCAAAAAAAGTGGCATTAGAGCTTGGATTTCCAATTATGATAAAGGCAGCAGCAGGTGGTGGCGGAAAAGGTATGAGGATATCCAATACAGAAGATGATTTTAATGAAAACTTTGTAACAGCCCAGATGGAAGCTAATAGTTCATTTAGAGATGGAACGATGTATTTAGAAAGGTATATAGAAGCGCCAAATCATATAGAATTTCAAATACTTGCAGATAAATATGGAAATGTTATACAGTTGGGAGAAAGAGATTGTTCTATTCAAAGGCATCATCAGAAAATTATTGAAGAAGCTCCTAGCCCAAAACTATCGGTAAAATTAAGAAAAGAAATGGGAAATATAGCGATCAAAGTTGCAAAAATTGTAAACTACGAAGGTGCAGGTACAGTAGAATTCTTGCTTGATAAGTTCGGAAAGTATTATTTTATTGAAATGAATACACGTATTCAAGTAGAACATGGAATTACAGAGATGATATCTAATGTTGACATTGTTAAGGAACAGATAAAAATTGCAGCAGGCTATTCGCTTGAGTTTAAGCAAGAAAATATCTTATTGCAGGGTCATGCTATCGAATGTAGAATTAATGCGGAAAATCCGAAGATGGGTTTTGTCCCATGTCCTGGAAAAATTAATAATGTTTATTTTCCAAGTGGTAATGGTGTTCGCATTGATACTGCATTATTTAATGGTTGTAGTGTTTCACCTTTTTATGATTCTATGCTTGCAAAAATTATAGTGTATGATTCAGAACGAAAAAAGGCTATTAGAAAAATGAAAAATGTTTTAAAAAAAATAAAAATAGACGGAATTATAACTAATTTAGAATTTCAAAATGCTATTCTAAATCACCGCGATTTTGAAGAAGGGAATTTTACAACGGACTTTATTGTAGATAAGTTTAGCTGATAATAAAGAAATAAGAGGAATGACATTATGAATGACAAAGATAATCGAACAGATAGAAATAAAGAAAATATACCAGCAGTACCACCTGGAATGTGGATTAAGTGTACGAAATGTGGAAAATTGATTTATAGAAAAGAGTTAGAAAAAAATAAATTTATTTGTATGAAATGTGGAAAATATTTTAGAATGCCTTCGGAAAATAGAATTTTGGATATTATAGATGAAGGATCATTTGTTGAACTGTTTACAGATGTATTGGATAAAAATCCAATTGATTTTCCAGGATATAGTGAAAAAAAAGAGATAATTAAAAAGGAAACTAATTTAAAGGAAGCTGTTATTACAGGAAAAGCGTCAATAGGGCATATAGAGGTTATGCTTGGTGTATGTGATACAAGATATCTGATGGGAAGTATGGGGTATATTGTAGGCGAGAAAATAACAAAATTATTCGAAAATGCAACCAAAGCCCAGCTACCAGTTATTATGATTAATTGTTCAGGAGGCGCACGTATGCAAGAAGGCATCATATCCTTGATGCAAATGGCAAAGACAGTAGATTCGGTAAAACAACATTCAGATGCGGGGTTATTGTATATATCAGTTTTGACAGATCCGACAACCGGTGGGGTGGCAGCTAGTTTTGCTATGTTAGGTGATGTGATATTGGCTGAACCAAATTCATTAATTGGGTTTGCGGGTCCACGAGTAATTGAACAAACTACAAAACAGAAGTTGCCTGTAGGATTTCAAACCTCAGAATTTTTATATGAACATGGATTCCTTGATATGATTGTTATAAGAAGAGAATTAAAGGAACGTATCTATGAAATTCTTAAAGCTCACCAAAAGCCAAAGGTTATAGAAAGAAAACGTAAAACAATTTCTGTGTGCACTTTTTGTGATTATAAGGACAGTTGGAAAAAAGTACAATTATCAAGAAAAATAGATAGACCGACGACAGTAGACTATATCACCCATGTATTTGAAAGATTTATAGAATTTCATGGAGACGGTGAAACCGGAGAGGATCAAGCAATAATTGGAGGTATAGCCTTTTTAGATAATATTCCAGTTACAGTTATAGGACATCAAAAGGGAAAAACGACAGAAGAAAGAATTATTAGAAATTTCGGAATGGCACACCCTGAAGGATATAGAAAAGCAATTCGTCTTATGAAAGAAGCGGAGAAATTTAGAAGACCAATTATAACATTTATAGATACACCTGGTGCAGCATGTGGAGTTGAGGCTGAAAAAAGAGGAGAAGCATCTGCAATAGCAAAATGTATATATGAAATGTTCAATTTAAAAGTGCCGATTTTGAGTATACTTATAGGCGAAGGTGGGAGTGGAGGAGCTTTAGGTTTAGCTGTTGCAAATGAGGTTTGGGCTATGGAAAATTCTACATATTCAATACTTTCTCCAGAAGGTTTCGCTTCTATTTTATGGAAAAATGAAAAACGTGCAAAAGAGGCAGCAAACCTTATGAAAATGACGGCAAAAGATTTATTAGATTTAGGAGTGATTGAGAAAATATTACCAGAAGGGAATGGAGCATCAGAGTTCAAAGTAATTACAGATTTTCTACAAGTTCAAATTCTTGATTTTATATATAATATGTCCCTTAAAAATGAAGATGAAATAGTGGCTTCAAGAGAAACAAGATTTAGAAGTTTTTAGATAGAGTTGATAAAGACTGAAGCGAAAAAAACTTCAGTCTTTATTGATTATTTTAAGTTGCGATTATGTAAAGAGATAAGTGTATTTTTTACTAGGTCATGTATAAAGCATATTTCTTTAGTTGAACAGTTTTTTAAAAGTAGAGAAATTTCTGTTTCATATACATTTGATGCTTGATTAATGCAGTCACATAATAATTCATCGGCAGATACATCAAGAGCATTTGCAATAGAAATAAAGGTTGTTAAACTTAGTTTGGTACAGCCTGTTTCAATATGCGAAATGTGTGTTGTTCCAACATCTGCTTTTTCTGCTAAAGCTTCTTGGGTAAGATTCTGGGATAGGCGTTTTTCACGAATACGTTTACCTAGGTTTACAAAATTGTTATCTTTCATAATTGCACCTCCATGATTATATGTGTATTGTATGTGCAATCAAAATATTTCTTAATAACCTATATGTGCATATAGACTAAATAATGATAGTTTTAAGATGTTTAGAGAGTGTATGAAATAAAGCACATGGAATATATATTATTTAATCGGATTGCACTAATAAGATATGTAAACTATTTGGTAGAATCGCTAAAATCATGTTCACAGAAAGAAAAAAATAAGGCAGAGGTGATAAATATGCCAAGAATAGCAATTGTAGATGATCAGGAAGAGTATTTAGAAGAAATTTGTAATTTAATAGAGAAGTTTTATTTTAAAAATGGAATTCCATACGTTGTGAATACTTTTTCAAATGCACAGTTGTTACTATACGAAATGGAAGAAAAATTGTATTTTGATATTTATCTATTAGATATTGAAATGCCTGGGATAAACGGACTATCTTTAGCTGAAAAAATACGTTCTATGGATGATGCAGGATATATTGTGTTTATCACGTCACATTTAAAATTTTTAATAAATGGATATGATTATTTTGCATATCAGTTTATCCCTAAAAATAATTTGAAAAAGAAGTTGATATCGACATTAGAATCATTACAAAAAAGGCTGGATATTGAAGGAGAAAAGTTTTATCAAATATGTACTAATCATAGATATGAGAAAATTTTATATAAGGATATCTATTATGTGTATAAAGATGAAAAATATGCGATTTTTGTTACCCAAAACGGAAATATACCTATACGAGAAACCTTGAAGAACATTTATAAAGATTTAGAACAAAAAGAATTTATTTTTATAGATAGAGGATACATTGTTAATGTCGTACACATTATGAGTTTATATAAAAATACTATTTACTTGCGTAATAGTAAAAATCTTAAAATTAGTAGAACATATACTGAAGAGGTAAAAAAGAGAATTCACACTTATTGGAAGGAACACACAACAAATGGAAGAGATATACATACTTAATGTACTCCAATATTTACTAGGATATTTTGAGATTTATATGTGTTTTGAGATACTCCGAAAAGTTTATAAAAAGGAAAATACAAAGATAAAACAATGTTTTGAAATATTGATTTGTATAAGTTTGGCAGTAATAGAAGCTATTAATCGTAGCTTTCGATTATATTCTATTTTATTAATTGCTGTTGTTATAATCGTAATAAGTATAACGTTCTCATTGATTTATAAAATCAAATTACGATATACATTGCTTCATACCTCATTGTATTGTTTGAGTTTAGAATTATTAGATCTATTTATCATATTCACAATGGGAATAGTGTTACATAAAGAGGATTTGGGGATTATTATAGGAAGACAAAACAGTATATCCAGAATATTGGCATTGTTTTTGGGAAGAGCTTTAATGTTTCTAATTTCCTTAGCCATAGTGAGGTATAAAGAACTTATAGATAAAAACCGCATAGGATCACTCGTGTTGATTTTGTTATCGGAAATTATCGGAGTTATATATTTTCAATCAGTGTATGCAGGCGATTCTATTCCTGATTTAGCAAAAGGATATTATATGTATTTCGTTATCATTATTTTAGCGATAATGTTTTTTGCTATATATTCGATTTATCGAAGTGCGTTGGAAGAAAGTAAAATTATTAAATTGAGAAATCGAATGTTGGAACGTAATTATGAAGATCTTAAAGTATATTATAATGATTCTCGAACTTTATTTCATGATTATAGAGCCCATATTACTTTGCTGCAAAAATATTTGGAAGAAAATCAAATAGATAAAGCCTGTTTATATCTCAATAGTATTAATAAACCACTTGCGGAATTGGAAAAGAAAATTTATACAGGAAATGCAGTTATTGATCTGGTAATGAATTATAAATTATCAGAACTAAAAGAAAAGAATATTAAAATAGAATATGATATTATGCCAATCGATTTTGGCAACTACCATTTTGAAGAAAGTGATATATTTGTTATTTTATACAACTTGTTCGATAATGCTATAGAAGCTTGTGAAAATATCTACACAAGAGAAAAATGGATTTATTTATCATTAAGGCTTATTAATAATATGTTTATGCTTTGTATACAAAACAGCTACGAAATCGAGCCTAAATACGAAAATGGAGAACTTTTAACTATAAAAACAGATAAACATTTTCATGGAATTGGTATGAAGAGTGTGAAGAAAATTGTTGAAAAATATGAAGGACAGTTAGAATATGATAATAAGCAAAATATATTTGAAGTTAGCATAACCCTTTTCTGAAGGTCAAAAAATTGTAAGTTAAGACATAATACTGACAAAATCTAAAAATATGGTATTATTTTAATAATCAAAGGAGGAGAAAAAATGAAAACATGTTCAGAAAGAAATGAGCAGCGGATAAATAGTTTACAATTATCAGAAAGTTTGGAAGACGAAATAAAGGAACTTGATGGAAAGAATGTAGAAGCAGGAGATGTTATTTTTACTACAGATACATCTTCATTTCTTACAATAGTTTGCTGCTAAAATATTTTCAAATAAAAGGAGATATTAATATGGAAAATGAATTTACCGGTTTTAATTGTTTTATGGAAGAAAGTAGCGAAGTAGGTAAGGCATATATTGACATGATTTTGCAGCAGGAAAAGGCAAGTGCATTGGATAATAAAACACGTGAATTAGCGTATATTGCAGTGCTTGCAGCTACAGGAATTATGGGTGGTTTGCTTTATCATGTACAATCTGCTAAAAAGTTAGGCGCAAGTCGTGATGAGGTAAAGAGTGCAATACTGGTGGGATTACCGGCTGTCGGATTGACCATTATTGATCCGTTGGAAGCCGCTCTTAAAGCCTTTGACGGAAAATCAGACCAAATCCTTTGATTAAAAAGAAGAAGAGCCTATCACATAGTGATAGCTCTTCTTCTTTTGTTTCTATAGAATTTTAAAAGTTTTAAGATATACGAAAAATTGCCCATCTTGTTTCTGTGAAGGTTATTCAATAAAATGGATCCGGGACAGTAAGAACATATGGTAAGGTTGAGGATTATTCTTAAAATTAAGTAAGTGACAAATGGGGGAAGGTTTGTGGTTTCTTCCTGGAATATTTGTTTTTAAAAGACGTTTGGTAAAGTGGCAATCCAATTTTCAATTGCTTGGACTAATATAAGTTGCTGTTGTAGAACGGCCATACCTGCAGTTGGAATTTCAGGTTTTTGCTCTTTGGAATTAATATTATCTTCTAAATATGCTTTCAGTATTTCAATGTTATTTTTTATATCAGAAAGGCATTTTTTTTGCTTATCAGGAGAAAGATTATTTATATTTACTATTACTGCATTAAAATCCAGAAAGATATGAATTGGTTTAGAAGAAATATCAAGCATTAACTTCTCAAATTCTTTCTCCCCTGTATCTGTTAAAGTATAAATAGCCTTTTCTGGCATTTTTCCTTCTTTAATCGTAGTTCCTTTTATAAGGCCTTTTTCCTCTAATTGAAGAACTTTTTTATATATAGAAGGGGTACTAATTTTTACCCATTTGGATATATTACGATATTCTACAAGTTTTTGAATATCATAAGCGCTTAAAGCTGATGTCTTTAACATACCTAATACAATTAAATCAATGGTTGCCATGCTGACCTCCTATCCTTGACATATACTATATATTATAGTAGTATAGTTGTTGATTTGGTTATAAATTATACTACTATAATTTTACGGTGTCAATACAAATAGAAAATAACAAATGATTTATTGGGTGAATATAAATGAGAGAACGCTATTTATTTGAAAGAAAATATATAAGAAAAGATAATGAGTTAAAAATTCCTTCTAAATGGGAAAAATTAATAGGAGAAGATACAGTTAAGATACTTTGCAAAGAGTATAAAGAGATTTCTTCTTTTTTTTCTGAAAATACTCAATATTATGAACAGGAAGCTCCCTCAAATGTTGAGTATATGGAAATTTTAGAAATGTATTTAGCAGGGAGTTATAAAAGCGAAATCATTATAGAAAATACAATGAAAGATAAATTGTTTTTTACATTTTATATACCATTTTTTAAACTAGCCCGATATTATTCAAGAAAAAAATATGGAGATATTTTAGAAAAATATTTTTCTAAAGGAATTTATGAGGAGTTATATTTGGCCTTAGCTTGCGTGGCAACCAGGGTTTTAGTTAATGAAATACAGTTTCTTGAAAACAAATTGGTAGGAAAGAACGCAAATGAAAAATATTCTACATATGTTAAAATGTATTTAAGTAATGATGAATATATAGAGGAGCTTTTTCAGTTTTACCCTCTGTTATTAAGATGCATTTTAGAGAAAATTTGTAGTGTCGTAGAGTTTTATCATCAATTGATCAGTAGATGGGAAAAAAATGTAATAGAAATAAAAAAATGTATAAATATAGATAATACCGAGATTACAAAAATTAAGAAAGTAGGGGATAATCACAGAAATGGAAAGCATACGGTGAAAATTTTTTTGAAAAACGGAAATGCTGTATTTTATAAACCAAGAAATTTGAGGATATCAAAAATTTATTATGAATGCTTAAATATATTATATGAATATGTAGGATTGTCATGTTTTAAATATAGAATAGCAGATTTTGGAGAGTATGGTTGGGAAGAAGAAATAAAATATCAAAAATGTAAAAATAAAGATGAAGTAAAAAATTATTATATTAGAATGGGGTGTCATATTGCACTGAGTTACATATTAGATATTCAGGATTTCCATTATGAAAACTTGATTTCTCATGGGGAATATCCTGTGTTTATAGATATTGAAGTGCTCTGTGGACATATCACAAAAAATTATATTCCATTGACCGCTAACGAGAAAGCAAAATTATTTGTAGAAAATTCAGTATTAGGAAGTGGGATTTTACCAAGGGGAAATAAGGAGATGGATATATTTTGTGCTTTAAGCGGAAAAGGCGGAATGAAAACTGGGAGAAAAAGATTGCTCCTGATAAATTCCAAAACTTCAGATATGAAATTTGTATACAAAGATGCAAAAACGAAGAAAGGATATAATAGTCCACAGATAAATCATAAAGAATATAGATATAATGGATTTGTAGATGAGATTTGTCTGGGATTTAGGAAAAGCTATGAATATATCTGGAAAAATAATAAGATTTTTGAGGGACGATTTCAAAACTTTAGTTCCAGAATGTTGTATAATCATACTCAAAACTATTCTAAACTTATTCAATTATCATATCACCCTATGTTTATGACAGATGGAGGAGAAAGACAGCTAATCCTTTCAAAAAATTTCTTCTTCCATATACAAATTAATCCAAAAAATGGAAAAGATTTATTTGAATCAGAGCTATATGCTATGCTTAAAGGAGATATTCCTTACTTTAGTTTTTTATCGAATAAAAAAGAATTGTATATGGATAATCATCAAATGATCAAAGAATATTTTACCATTACACCAGAGCAGTATATTAAAATGCGGATTAAATCATTATCTAGCCAGGATTTATATATTCAACAATATTTATTAAATAACGCTATAAAAGGATCAACAGTTCATTTGGAAAATCGAATGGATTATATGCATGATACAAATTTTTCCGTTATTAAAATATGCAAACAGATTGCTGATTATCTTATGAAAATAGGGATAAAGAATAGTTTAAAAACAGATATTAATTGGATTATTTCCTTGACTGGTACCATACATATATCAGATATGTTTTTATATGAAGGAATTGCTGGCATGATAGTTTTTTTTGCAGCATTAAATGAAGTAGCACCAACAAGAGCATATTTTGAAGTACAGAATATTTTATTGAATAAGTTGCTAGAATATACAATGAATAATTCTTCTTCAAAGGCGTATTCAGGTGCATTTTGTGGTGAGGCATCTATTATTTATACATATTTGGTATTATATAAGATAAGCAACGAAGAAAAATATATAAAATATGCAAAAATACATGAAAATAAGTTGTTTGCTAGTTTGGAAAAAGATAGGATGGGAGATTTGCTATATGGTAATGCCGGTGCTGTCATAATATATTTAAATATGTATGAATTAACAATGGATAAAAAATATATTTTGCGTGCTGAGATTGCGGCGAATTATATTTTGAAAAATTTGAAAGAAACGTATAGCATATTTAATAATATTGAAGGTAATAAAATTTCTCGGCTGGATAGGGGGATTGCACATGGAGGTAGCGGATATAGTATTTGTTTTACAAGATTATTTGGAAAGACAAAGAAGAGGAAATATCTAAACATTGCATTGGAGCTATTAAAGTATGATATTATAAAAAATAAAAAAGAGAATCAAAGAAGTAGAAAGATATATTGGTGTCATGGGGCAGCAGGAATAGTATTGGCGCAGCAAGAAATATTAAAATATATTGAAGATGGTTCATATCAGCATATTTTTGAAGATTATCAGACAAAAATTAGCATGATAGAAAATAATTTTAATATAGAACTGGATAGTTTATGCTTATGTCATGGGATTTTAGGAAATATTATGATTATACAACAATTAACAGGAAAAATTCCGTGTGTACCTTGGACAAGCACTCTGAGTAAATTAAATTATTTTATAGAAAAAAATCTGTGGACAAATTTAGAAAATGGTAATCCAGGATTCATGATGGGATTGGCAGGAATTGGATATGCAGTGCTGTATTTAGATGAAAATTCTAAAAAATTTCCTAATATTTTAAAACTAGAACTCTAAAAAACTCTTCAAGAAATTAGAAAATTTCTTGACTACTACTATAAATTATAGTATTATAATAGATGTCGCTATAATTTATAGTATTAGAAAAGGAGTGAAAAAATGAAAGGACATAACAAAAAAATGGAATTATTAGGGAGTGCACCGATTCCAAAAGCGTTATTGGCAATGGGAATTCCAACTATGATAGGAATGATGATCAGCGCAATTTACAATTTGGTAGATGCCTATTTTGTTGGAGGCTTGGGAACGAGCCAAATGGGTGCGATTTCAGTAACGTATCCTTTAAGTCAGGTGATTGTTGGGTTAGGACTATTGTTTGGTAATGGCGCAGGCTCATATATTTCTAGGCTGCTAGGACGTGGGAATAATGATGATGCTAAAAAAGTTGCGAGTACAGCCTTATACAGTGGTCTTTTACTTGGAATTATTTTCATAATTGGCACGTTAGCTTTTCTTGAGCCAATTCTGAAGTTTCTTGGTACAACAGAAAGTATCATGCCATATGCGATTAAATATGCAAGAATTTTTATTGCTGCATCTATTTTTAATATTTTCAATGTGATGATGAATAATATTATAACAAGTGAAGGTGCGGCTAAAATATCTATGTTTGCAATGTTGTCAGGCGCATTATTAAATATGATTTTAGATCCTATTTTTATAAACGTATTAAATATGGGCGTTACAGGAGCTGCTATTGCTTCAGCTATTGGACAGGCTCTTTCAACAGTTGTTTTTCTTTCATATATTCTTATGAAAAAAAGTATTTTTACATTTAAGATTAAAGATTGTTGTTATTCTAAGGAAAATATGAAGGAAATTTTGAAGATAGGAGTACCAACATTGGTATTCCAGTTATTGACAAGTTTATCAATAATTTTAATTAATAATCAGGCCAATGCTTTGAGTGTAACACATACAAAAGAATATGTAGATTCAGTAATTGCCGGAATGGGAGCTGTAACAAGAATAGTTTCTATGGGAAGTTTAATGGTATTTGGATTTATTAAAGGTTTTCAACCGATTGCAGGATACAGTTATGGAGCGAAAAATTTTAAACGTCTAAATGAATCAATTAAAACATCTATTTTGTGGTCAACAGTGTTTTGTGCGCTTTTTGGATTGATATTAATTTTATTCCCTGCAACAATTATTTCTAAATTTACAGCAGGAGATATGGAACTTGTTAGAATAGGGCAGGCTTCACTCAGAGCAAATGGATTTTCTATTATGCTTTTTGGATTTTATACGGTGTATTCTTCTCTATTTCTTGCCTTAGGTAAAGGTTTAGAAGGATTTATTTTGGGAGCTTGTAGACAAGGGATTTGTTTTGTACCAATTATCTTGTTATTGCCGAGTTTGGTAGGAATAAGTGGTATCTTATATGCACAGCCAATTGCAGATCTTATTTCTGCAATTATCACAGTGTTTATGGCCATAAATTTACACAAAAGTTTGGAAAAGGAAAGACTTTCATATATTAAAAATAAAGAATAATGATAGACTATGCCTTATTATTAAAAAATTGAGAATTAATAAAAATTAGCAGGATATAATTTTCCATAGTTATATCCTGCTAATTTTTTGTACAAATAATAAATATGCCATATACAAAATAGAGTAAAATACTTTCTCTTTAAAAAATTTCATTAATTTTTGCTACGAGAATAAATGAGTATCCTGAATGATTTTTCAACACCAGTCTGGTGATATAAAAATCATGTTTGAGGATCATTTTTTGCGTTCTAAATTTTCATGAAGAAATGGCTTAAGGTTGCTATATAGTGCAGATATGATAAGACATGGATATTCATCTCATATAAATGTATTAATGATTAAGTACAAAAAGGCAATTTTTGAGTATTAGAATTTTGATTATAAATTTCCGGATCTATGATTTCGAGTCATCAAATATTCAATAAAAGAGTGACAATGCAAAGTGTTTTATAGACACAATAAGTTTTTTCATGAAAAGGACAATATATTGCAGATTAGGACATTTTTACCTATATATAAAAAAATAGTGATATTTTTTAGTGGACATATAGTATTGTTCAAAGAAAACTATTCAGAGAAATATATGGGAAGAGGTAAAAAAATGTCTAAAGTATTATTTTTGAATATTCCTTCACATGGGCATATAAACCCAACATTAGGTTTGGTGGAAGGATTAGTGAAACAGGGAGACGAGGTTTTATATTTTACGACAGAAGAGTTCAGAAAGAAAGTAGAAAGTATGGGTGCAACATTTATAAGCTATGGCTCGAAATCTGATTTTTTTGTTCCTAAAAATAAGAAACCAGGAAAATCAATTCTTGATGATTTGCTGAATAGAATAGATGAGGTCCTGAATAGAGCTGATATTATCGAATATATTTTAAAACAAATTCAAGGAATGAAATTTGACTATATTATCTATGGCTCAATGTTTCCATATGGAAATGTAATATCTCAGATATTAAACATCCCGGCTATCTCTTCTTTTGCCGTATTTGCGAAACCAAAAGTTTTTATGGAAAAAGGAAATGAAGAGTTTATAAAAAATCATAAAGCTACGGACACATACCAGAAACTCTATATGAAATTAGAAACTTTATATGGGATACAGATGCCCCCCATGTTAGATCTGTTTTTTAACAAAGGGGAATTAAATATTGCATATACATCTGAATTATTTGTTTCTAACATAAAAGAAGAATATGATGATAGTTTTCTTTTTATTGGTCCACCGGTTTATAATAGAAAAGAGAAAATTGAATTTCCATTTGAAAAAATAAACGGTAGAAAAGTAATATATATTTCTTTAGGAACAGTATTTAATAGTATTGACACCAAACTGTATGAAACGTTTTTTAAAGCATTTTCTGACTATGATGGGATAGTCGTAATGAGTGCATTTAAAATGGATATATCAAAATTTCATATACCAGAGAACTTTATTGTACAAAATTATGTGCCACAGTCAGAAATACTTAAATATGTGGAGGGGGCAATAACTCATGGAGGAATGAATAGCACAAGTGATTTAATATATAATAATGTACCATTTGTGACAATTCCCATAGGCGCTGATCAAAGATATATTGCTAGTAGAGTTTCAGAGCTAGGAGCTACTATTTGTTTAAATAAAGATAATATATCGCCCCAATTACTATCGGACTCCATGAAAAGAGTAATTACGGAAAGAAAATATAGAGAAGCGGTAGAAAAAATTTCTATTTCTTTTAAAGATGCAGGAGGATATAAAAAGGCATTAATGGAGATAAGTAAATTTAAAATTTTACATAGTATAGAATAAATAAGGTAAGGTGTTACGTATGCAAAAATCCTCAGAAGATCTTACAATGGCGCATGAATACTACAGGGAACAGGATTATAAAAATTGTTTAAAAGTATATGATATATTGTTTCATAAAGGAGAGCAGCTTTCAATAAGTGAGCTAAAAGAATACGCAATTTCTCTGCAAAAGAATATGAGATATTTTGAGAGCATTGAAATAGCAAGAAAAATTTTGGATAAAAAAAGAGTAGATATAGATATATTTTTAAACATGTGCATTTGCTTAGGAAAAATTGGAAAATATCCTGATGCGCTTGAGTATTATAATAAAATCTTGAAAATAAATAAAAATTATAATATTCAGATTGGCTATTATGCATATTTGTTAGGACAAGTGGGAAAAAACGAAATGGCAGATTTTTATTATAAAATTGCTATTGATATAGAGCCAGATAATGCATGGTATATAAGTCATTACGCATTTTTTCTTCAAAAAATAAAAGAATATAGTCGGTCAGAGTATTATTATAAAATAGCGCTAAACAAAGATAAAAATAACAGTTGGCTATCAAAACGTTACGCATATTTTCTTAAAGAATTAAAAGGAAAAGAAAAAGCGTATTCCTATTATGAGCAGTTGTTTTGCGAGAATCCTTATAATTATAACTATTATATAAATGCAGCAGAATTAGCATTTATATCAAATGATATAGAAGAATCTTTAAGGTATCTGGAAAAGGCAAACTCCATTAATAAACCTAAAGTTATGGAAATTATACTTCGATTTTATTGGGCAATATATTATATTTTGTCTGATGATTTGAAAGAATTCGAGAAAGAAACATTAGCACTAAAATCTTTGCGCAGACAATATACAGGGTTTATTCATAGAGATTTGACAGATCTCAGTTTTTATATTTCAAACAATCTGAATGAGATTAAAAAACAAAAATATGAATATATTTCTAGTATTTTGTATAAGGGGGAATAGCAGTATGAAAATAATAGATCTTAGTTTTAATGTTGAGCCAAATCTTTCTGAACCTATGTCAATCAAAATAAAAACAAGACCACATTCAGGGGGCTCTAAATTTGGAAGAAAAATAGTATTTATGGGAAAACGTAGTTTGAAAGATAAGGCAATGGCAGTGATTCATTATATGTCAGGGAAAGAACGTATAACTAAAAAAAGCTTTCCTGATCAAGAGTTTATCAACGAACAAAGGATTTCATTGTCTGTTCATACAGGAACACATTTAGATGCTCCTTCACATTTTGGAACAAGATGTGAAGGAAAAAGACCTAAAACAATAGATGAAATACCATTGGAATGGTGTTATGGAAATGGAGTTGTATTGAATTTTTGCAATAAAGGTCCATGTGAAGAGATTAGTGTTGAAGATGTAAAAAAGGAGTTAGAAAGAATTGAATATTGCCTTCAAGAAAACGATATTGTTCTGATAAGAACAGATACGGATAAAAAGTGGGGTAAGCCAAATTATTTTTATGAAGCTCCTGGCATGTCAAGAGAAGCAACAAAATTTTTAGTTGAAAGTGGTGTGAAAATAATAGGTATAGATTGTTATTCATTAGATAAACCATTTATGGCTATGGTAAAGCAGTATTATAGAACGAATGACAAAAAATGCTTATGGCCAGCTCATTTTTATGGACGAGAAAAAGAATATTGCCATATTGAAAGGCTTACAAACTTAGATAAGATCCCAATGAATTATGGGTTTAAGTTTTGTTGTTTCCCTATTAAATTAAAAGAAATGGGAGCTGCATGGGTTAGAGCGGTAGCTATTATTGAATAGTGAGATTTAACTGATTCTTCAGTTAAAATATATAAAAATGGAGGTATAAAAATGGAACAAAAAATTTACGAAATTTTAAAAGAGAGGTTTGGTATTGAAGACACAATTAACTCAGATACAGATTTAGTTAATCAATTGGGATTTGAGTCTATTTCATTAGTAGAGTTAGCAAGTGTCTTATCAAAGGAAACTGGCGTTAAAGTTACTCATAATCAAGCAATAAAATGGACGACAGTTAAATCTATTCTGTCAACACTTGCTGCAACTAGTAAAGATAACAATGCATAAGGAGGTTTTTTATGGGATATACAGTTAATTCTATCATAATAAAAAAAGAGATAAACGAACTGTTCGAGATTATTAATGATGTTAGAAATTGGCCGGAATTACATAACTATCAAGATGTAAAAATACTTGAAAAAAAGAAATTGCTAGATGGAAGGAGAAAGATTGTTTTTCAAGTTACGGGGAATAAAGAAGAGGAACCGGTTGAAATTTGGACATCTCAGAGAATTATAGATGTTACTAATATGTGTGCACGAGGGGTAAGACTAGAGCCTATGTACCCATTTAGACATTGGATACTTGATGTTGTTTTATCAGTAGAAAAAGAAGGAACAAAAATGACCTGGATACAGGACTTTAGTATGGATAAAAATTCAGGATTTACTGAAGAGGCTGTTGAAGAAATGATTAATAAAGGTAGTAAGAAAGAACTTCAAATTTTTAAGGAAAAAATTGAGAGTGGCATAGTTAGCAGCAAGACAGAATTATAATAAAATATCAATAAAATGGCAAGGAAAGATTTGTGAATTGTGCTTGGAATTTTTTGAAAATCTTTTATGCCATTTTATTATTCTGTAAATAAAGATATATTATAAGGAGATTCAGATGAGAAGAGTTGTCGTAACGGGGATAGGACTAATTACGCCTATAGGCATAGGAAAAGAAGAATTCTGGAAAAATAATAAAGACGGAAAAAGTGGTATATGCGATATGCCAGAACTGGAAAAATTCGGTTTTGAATCTAAGGCTTACGGTTATGTGAAAAATTTTAAGCCAGAGCAATTAGGATTAACATTACGTGAAATTAGAAGAATGGATAGGATTACTCAATTTGGAGTTTTATGTACAGATCAAGCTGTTAAAGATTCAAAAATAGATTTATCTAAAATAGACAAAAATAGAGTAGGCGTTAATATTGCAAATGCAGTAGCAGGCACAAAATTCATGGATGAAGAATTTTCAGTTTTAACCAATAATGGAAAAGAGGTGGTAAATCCGGAAGATATATCACCTTATGCATATGCACGCTCTATGCCTAATACAACTTCAAATGAAGTATCATATCGTTATGGTTTTAATGGAACCTGTTGTACAATGGCAACAGGATGTACAACAGGAATTGATTCTATAGGATTTGCGTATGATCAAATACGGTGTGGGGAATTGGACGTAATGATATGCGGAGCGGCTGAGGCTCCAATAACACCTATAACTATTGCTGCCTTTGAAGCAATAGGAACACTTTCTACAAATAATAATCCGCCAGAAAAGGCCTCCAGACCTTTTGATGATACGAGAAATGGATTTGTTTTAGCGGAAGCAGCAGGGATATTAGTTTTAGAAGAACTTGGACATGCTTTAAATAGAGGTGCACATATCTACGGAGAAATTGGGGGATATGGTTCAGTAAATAATGCCATGCATATGACAGGTTTGAAGCCAGATGGTGAGGATTTATCAAGAGCAATAAAAATTGCAATAGAGGAAGCTAATATCACACCATTTGAGATTGATTATATCAATGCTCATGGTAGTGGAACCAAACAAAATGATATAAATGAAACAGGCGCCTATAAAAAAGTATTTGGTGAGCTGGCCTATAAAATACCGATGAGTAGTACAAAATCAATGACAGGTCACCCTCTTGGTGCGGCTAGTGCAGTAGAAGCAATTGTTTGTTGTCTGGCATTGGAAAATAATTTTATGCCACCTACAATTAATTATAACAAGAAAGATGCACTATGTGATTTGGATTATATACCCAATTGTGGAAGAGAAAAAAATTTAAATGTTGTTTTAACAAATGCCAGTGGATTCGGTGGACTTCATGCAGCCATGATTCTAAAGAAATATATAGACTAATTGATAATAGTTGTTATTGAATAAAAAGGAGTATACAGATGAATAGACGAAGAGTTGTCATAACAGGATTGGGAGTGATTTCACCATCAGGAAATGATGTGGAAACATTTTGGGAATCGTTAAAACAAGGTAAATCAAGTATAGGCCCAATTACGAAATTTGATACAAGCGATTTTGATGTAAAAATTGCTGGGGAAGTAAAAAATTTTGACATTAAGAAATACGGATTTCCATTTATGCTTACTAGGCAATTAGATGAATTTACACATTATGCTATGGCTGCAACAAAGATGGCTTTAGACGATTCTATGATAAATCTTGAAATGGTTGATAGAACCAGAATGGGGGTTTTTGCAGGCAATTGTCTTGGAGGAGTTGGGTTTGGTGAGAAAGAATTGTATAATTTATATAGAGAAGGTTGGCAGTGTGTAAGTCCCTATCAGTCTATTTCATGGTTCTATACTGCACCACAAGGACAAATCTCAATTTTTTACAAATTAAAAGGTTATAGTAAAACTTTTGTAGCAGATAGAATAAGTTCTGATGTTGCACTGGGGTATGCATATCAATCGATTATGTTGAATCGTTTAGATACTTGTTTGGTTTGCGGCACAGAGGCTGGAGTATTTCCATACGGAATGTCACTGTTTTCAAGTAGTGATGTTTTATCAAAAAAACGAGATGCTTGTTATTGTCCATATGATTTAAAAAGAAATGGAATGATTCTTGGGGAGGGGGCAGGTACCTTAGTAATTGAGGAATTAGAACACGCATTAAAGCGCAATGCGCCAATATACGGTGAAATTCTTTCCTTTAGTAATAATTGTGATGGGGTTCATCATAAAGAAAAAAATAAAAATGGAAAAAAATATAAAGAGGTAATAGAATCTTGCATTAGAAAAGCAAATATATCGTATGATGAAATTGATTATATTAATTTAGATGGTGCTGCTCTATGGGAAGATGATGTCATTGAAACAAATGTATTAAAGGAAATTTGGGGAAAAGAAATTGGTACAGTATCTTTAAGCTGTCCTAAATCAATGTTTGGAAACACTTTTGGGGCTGCTGGAGCATTAGATGCAATTATTAATTGTTTGGCAATCAAAAATAACACAGTACCTCCCACAATAAATTATGAGGATCAGGATTCAAATTGTGATTTGAATTATACACCTAATAAAGCTTTGCATAGAAATATCAATACAGTATTACAAATTGCAAGGGGGAGAGGGGGAATTAATAGTGCTATGCTCCTTCGTGAATTTAAAGAATAGTATAGAAATTGGCATGTTATAGAAAAGAGGTTATGGAGAGTGCCTGTAATAAAAAAGGAGATAATTTTAAAAGGTACAACAAAAGAGATATTTAAAAGAATGTCTGAGTATAGCTTTATTCAAGAAATGAATTCGTCTGCAAATGTATGTACAAAAATTATTTTTAAAAAACCAAGAATCATCAGATATGGTATAGAAGTAAAGAATATTGGGTATTGGGAATCTGAAAGGGTATTTATACCAGAAAAAAATGTAATTATTACACAGCGTAAAGAACCGATGGGACCATTTAAATATTTAGTTGTTATCTATATTTTAGAAAAAGATAATCAGGGAACAAAATTTACATATATTGAAGAATTTGACGTATGTGATAATTATCAAAATGAAGTAGAAAAAATTTATTCTGACATTTCAAAAAAAGTAAATCCCATTTTACAAAAGATCACAGATTATTTTAATTTGGAACATATTTTGCAATAAGTACTATTGATAAGAGGTATTGGTAAATATGGAATAATAAAAACTCTTGTATTGTAGATGAAGCAATACGAGAGTTTTTATACATAAGAGTATAGGAGGTTCGTTATGGCAAAAAATATTGCATTTGTTTTTCCGGGACAAGGTGCACAATATTCTGGTATGGGAAATGATTTTTATAATCAATATGAAAAAGCAAAACAAATTTATGATTATGCATCTGAAATTTGTAATATAGATGTAAAAAAAATCTGTTTTGATAGTTCTGACAGTAGAATTCATGAAACAAAATATACACAAATTGCAATTTTTACTACGTCATTAGCAATTTTAGAATGTGTACATGAAATGGGTGTCACTTCAACTGTTAATGCTGGGTTAAGCTTAGGTGAGTATACTGCATTGGCAGCATCAAATGTGATTGATATAAAAGACTTATTTTTATTAGTCAAAAAAAGAGGAAAATATATGCAAGAGGCTTTCCCGACAGGCGGTGCAATGGCTGCGGTTATTGGCCTTTCTGAAAGAGAGGTGGTGGCAATTTGTAATCAGATGAATGGTAATATATATATTGCTAATTATAATTGTCCCGGACAAATAGTCGTAACAGGGGAAAAGGCTGTAGTGGAAGCATCGTATGAAATATTTCAAAAAAAAGGAGCAAAGATGGTTTTACCGTTAAATGTTAGTGGACCATTTCATTCGCCATTATTAGAAACGGCTAAAAAGAAACTTGAAATTAGTTTGAAAGATGTACAAATTAATAATTTTATCATTCCCTATGTATCAAATGTTAATGCAAAATATATTAATTATAGTTGTGATATTAAATCATTACTTTCTGAGCAAATTGTTTCTTCTGTGAAATGGCAACAGAGTATAAAAGAAATGATAAGACAGGGGGTAGATTTGTTTATTGAAGTAGGTCCGGGATCAACATTGACAAATTTGATTAGAAAAATTGACCCTGGCGTAGAAGTGCTAAATATTCAAGCTGTGGGAGATATGAAAACTTTGTTGAAAGTTAATTGAAGTTATTATAGAAAACAATAGTGTAATAGAGGAAGAAAAATGAGAAATGTTTTTCCAGAATATAAATCTGAAATTGTATTAGGAAATGGTAAATTTCAACTTGATCCCATGTCATATACTGTTATTTATGAAGGAAAAGAAATCAGCTTAGCTCCCAGGGAATTTGAAGTTCTGTATCTTTTAGCCCAAAGGCCAAATTGGGTTATTCCAAAGAAGAATATCTATTGTTCGGTCTGGGGGAGTAATTATTATGATGATCAGATTCCGTACAAAACAGTGGAACATGTAGTATGGAAGATACGAAAAAAGATGGGGTATGATATTATAGAAACATTGATCAATGTAGGATATAGACTAAAAAAGATGTAAAGGCGAGATAGTGTGAGTAAAAGTTTGTATATTCTGATTGAATTTTTGGGAGATACGCCATATAATATTGGCAACTATAAGAAGGTGCGTACATACGTCATTTGACTAAATATCACGTTGTAACTAGAAATTGAGATAAACCCTTACAGAGCTTTTGTGGATAATCCAAAGAAAAGGAGGCTGACTATGAACGTATATGAAGAAATAGATCAGGAAACAATGATGTTGCTTTTAGATTCCTTGTGTAAACGGACAGTGGAGGGAAAACAGATATGGGAAAATATGGAGTATAATCCTATTTCCTTTTTACAGAAAGATATTTATGAAAAAGAAGGTACCTGTATATCACAAATGTTTGAAGCAACGACAGTGTTCAATAACATTGAATATGAATTAGAGCTTTCAGAGTCAATCGAACTTCCTTCTGGCAAAGGAGATATTTTTGGAACAATTTCTTATGAAACAGAAGACGGAAAAGAGAATACGTATGATTTCTCTTTGTCTTTTGATGTAGAGAAATATGATGATGCGAATGCGGAAGAATTGCAGGGGATTTTTGGGAGCTCAATCATTGTACAGTTTACAGATGCAATAGTGGGAATATTTGAAAATTCAGATGCGGTAGCTAAGGGATTTGCTTATGCAAGATACTATCATCAAACAGGAATTGATTCGGAATGGGAAACCAATCCTCTTGTGAAACTTGGTGAGAAACTGATGCAAGAGCACGCAATGCTGGATTTTCATAAAATAGTATTGGATACAGATTATAGAAGGAGATTATTAAAACAGTAATTAACGTGATAAAACAGGATACAAATTTGGGGAAACTATTGATATTTCTTAGGGTATCGCATATAATATAGTTAAGCCAAAAGGTTTCGTGTAGCGGCACGTAAAAGCTGTACTGTGCCCGGGCAGGGTAATTACTGGGACTATTTGATACTCGGAAGGGTATTACGCCCACACCAGGGAGATACGGTGAGTCCGCGCCGGGGACTCAATGATACCGGCGACATTTTAGACATTCGGAAGGATGTCGCGGCTGACAGCCAGCATAAAACCGCTTTTTAAGATTATGGGCGCTGGATAACAAAAAAGTTGTCCAGTGCTGTTTTTTTATACTATAGTGATGATTGGGAAAAGATAGATGGGAAAACAACAGGATAGAGAGAAAATTGTACAGGAGATTAAAGTGGCTGCTAATCTGTATAGGAAGCATTTAGTAGGTAAAAGATTTCTATATGTATTTGAAGGCAGATATATTGAGGTGCTTTATAAAGCTGCCAATTTTAGGCACTTGACAGGTGTGGCCACGAACCTTTCAGCAAAAAAGTTTTATAGTTATGCAGCAAAAAAGATGCTTCAGGCTTCGCAGATATTTTTTACACCGCAGCACCCTTTTTCATTGTGTAAGCGTAAGATTAAGCATATCGGACAGATTGCAATGCTGGCTGGCTCAGAAGGATTTATGCTGGAAGAGATTGTCACAGACACGAGAACTTATAAGTTTGGCACAACAGATCTTAATTTTACTCTATGCTTAAATAAAGAGTATGATGATAATGGGCAGCAAAAGGGCGATTGCTTTGTAGTAGAATCGCTGCGAGATGAAGATTGCTTTTCTAAAAGTAGAACAGCATATACAGTAACTCATATTTTTTCAGCGCCGAATGATGCGAAAAAATATACAAATTTATTGTTTTTAGATGAAAATGCAACGATAGACGGTCTTCCAGATGAAATTAAAAACATGCTGGATCAAACTTTATTACATAAATAAAAATGGAGCGTACAGGTCTTGGCGTATAGAAAATACTGCAGGATCTTCTTACGAAAGAATTTTTTAAGATATGAGAGAAAAGAGGTGCTTTCTATATGGCTACATCAAGTATCCTTACAGAGCTTGTGATTGAAGACCCCAAAAAGGCAGAAGCATTTATTAACGCACTGGAAATGTCCAGTCAAGATCCAGTATGCAGCCCGTCTGCCCCGTCCATTCCCATATTAGATAGTGTGGAAGAGATACGGAGGTTCCTGGAAAGAAAAAAACAAGTAAGCCTATGTATTGGCAAATATCTTAGATGAATAGAAGCTATAGGAGAGGAGTCGATATGTGACGTTCTCTCCTTTTTTATGCCTAAATGAAGAGATAATGCAGTGCTTTTTCGTAAATGGTGCAAAAATCGTTTTCAACTCGTTCAGATATAATAAATCTCTAAAACCAAAAAAGGAAAGAAATGGTAATGAAACTGGGAAATCTTGCCTCCATAGTCCATTACCAGGGAAAGGATTTGTAATTATAATAGAGCCTGTAATCAACGAGGAGATAAAAGAATGCAGAATGAACTTTATATTGTAGCAGATGCTATAAAAGCCTTGCGGGAATCCAGGGGACTGACTCAGGAGCAGCTTGCAGAGAAAGCGGATATTTCTGTATCCCATCTGGCCAAAATCGAAACACATGCCAGAGCTATGGGTATGAAAACCTATATCCGGCTGTTGGAAGCTATGGATATTCCCATAAAAGAACACTTTATACACATGGGGACAGCGAAAAAAGATATGATGCTGAAAGAAAAAATCTGGTATCTGGTACAGGATTGTGATGAAAGGGAAACTAGCCTTTTGATTTATTCCATAGAGGGAATTAAGAAAGGGCTAAAGAAATATCAGCAAGACAGCAGGAAGTGAGAATACAGATAGGGAGGAAAAGGGAAATGTTATCAAGAGAAAAGGTGGAAGCAGTATTATTTAAAATGGGAATGCCTGCCAATGTAAAAGGATTTGGTTATATCGTAGACGGTGTTTTGCTTCTGGAAGAAGACAGCAAGATTAAAACGACATATCTGTATTTTAAGGTGGCCCAGCAACATGGCACGACAGGACAGAGGGTAGAACGGGCAATCCGTCATGCGTTTGATATTGTCCGAAGTTGCAGAGGTGATTATGATGTGGTGAACCATTATATCGGTTTTATCAACTGTGCCAATTCCCCTTCCTTATCCATGCTTACGATGAAAATACGGGAAGAAGCACTGGAAGTACAGGAACCAAAACCGGAAAAGAAAGAAGAAAATGTAATTACAGGAATTACCGAAGCCCGGCTTCTGGAGTTAATGCGGCAGGCATACACAGAATTCTGGGCAGATATGATTATCCGGTTAAAGAAATAAAGAGAAATGCAGACAGAAAACAGTCTGCCAAAACACATCAGGGTTATGGTGTCTTTTGGCAGGCTGATGTTTTCAGCCGGAGAGAACCTTGAAAACTGAATATCGGTATGGTGATATTTTTTTGAAACAAACGTGTCATTTCTGACGCTAAAATATAGAAATATCTTAAAGGACACAAAACATTTCGGCACATTCTATTTTGTGTGATGCAGGGTCATGAGCTGTGCGAAGATACATTTGTCCGCAGTGGCAGCAGGTAAGGCAGAAAAGAAGCGGATCAAACAAGGAATCGTAGAAGATGAAGGAAAAGTGTGAGCAGCGCCCAGACATAGGCTGTTGGTGGCAGGCAGCCTGAAAGCCGAATGATAATGATACCTTTGCATAAAAACACTGCAACCAGGGTAGCGTCTGGGACATGCTGTAGCGAGAAAGGGGGCTGCAGGGTGTCAGGCGGCCAGCCGGGCCGGTCCTACATGCTCCCGTTCACACCGGGGTGAGAAAATGAAAAAATCATGCTGGCAGGGAAAGCCCTGCCGGTATGGTGTGTGAAACAGGTTCATTTTAGGGCTATGGGGAAACAACAGGTTTCCTTATAGCCCTGGAATGAAAACAGGAGCAAAAGAAAGAGGAGGCAGAGCAATGAAGAGAGAGAGGTTACAGAAACTGTTTTCAGAAGATAAAGAGATCTTTCAGGGAGGAATGCTGTTTCCTACATGGATCTGCAAAGGAAAAGAAGAGATAGAAAATAGGAATATTCCCCAGCGTGCGGCAGTGTATCTGGATATTCCCATTCCCTGTGCCGGGCTTTTGTATTATGAAAAAGAAAAAAGCCTACATTACTGTGAACAGCAGACATACCAGGTGGTTACTTTGTTGGAAGGTGTAGGGTGTGATTATTCCATAGAAAAAGAAAACTGGCAGAGGCTGGCAGTGCTTGCACGAAAAGGCATGATTGATGTGATTGTGGTATCCGGACTCAGCAGGTTATCCTATTGTCCGGAAGAAATTTTACAGACAATGGAAATGCTCCAGTCTTTCCAGGTACAGATAGACTGTATCGGTTATGGGATTTTAGATTATGCCAGACTGAAACAGTATTTAATGCACACCTGGGAGAAACAGGAACAGTTTGAGCAGGAGTTAGATGCGTATCTGTGCAGCTGCTGTACTAGGGAAAGGATATAATGCTCTCGCGGGCAGAACTGCTGAAGATGAGGGAAATGACATTTGAGGACATTGACCCGAAAGAGATACAAGATGTAGAGAAACTGAATATTGATGTAAAAAAGAGCAAACCGGAGAAGATCCGGGAAATCCTGGAGTCCGGAAAGAACCCTTATTTTCTGAAATATAAGGGGATCACCATAAAGATTGGGTTTGCTTCTACCAACCGTACCATAGAGGAAGCCATGCAAAGCCTTGTGCAGATGAAATGGTAAAGCCACGACAGGGATAGGGAACAAAGCGGATTGTTGGCAGATTACAGGGTGGACAAACCTTCTGGACTATGGTAGGATGATGGCAAGGACCCAGTAGCCTCTATCATTTAGGGAATCGGCTGACGAATCTAAATGATAGGAGCGAATACAATGAAAAATCAAATACTTAAAAAAATCTATCGTGCGGTTGTTTACCTGCGCCTTTCTGACGAAGATGGTGATAACAGGGAAAGCGACAGCATATCAAACCAGAGGATACTAATCCATAGCTTCTTAAAGAGCCACCCTGAAATTCAGGTGGTAAAAGAATGTGTAGATGATGGATATACCGGCACAAACTTTAACCGCCCCGGTTTTCAGGAAATGCTGCGTATGCTGGAAGAGGGGAAAGCAGACTGTATTATTGTCAAAGACCTTTCCCGTTATGGAAGGGACTTTTCCGGTGTTTTACAGTATGTGGAACGTATCCTGCCGAAAATGGGTGTGCGCCTGATCCTTGTCAATGACAATTATGACAGCCTCACGCCAAATCGTGATTTCCTTACCCTGAGATTTAAAAGTTTAATCAATGACCTTTATCCTGCGGATACCTCCAAAAGTGTGCGCTCTCATTTGTATGTCAAAATGACAGCCGGGCAGTGTGTAGCGCCTTTTGCTTTTTATGGTTATCTGAAATCCGAAGAGGATAAACATAAGCTAGTTATGGACGAAGTGGCTGCTTCTGTTGTACGGGATATTTACCACATGAAAATGCAGGGCTGCAGCCTAACGGATATATCCGAAGAATTAAACCGGCGTGGGATCTTGACGCCTCTTCGGTATAAGCAGGTATATTTAAAACAGAAATTAAAGACAGGGTTCCGCTTGACGGAAAAACCGGTCTGGATGCCAACTATGGTACGCCGTATCCTTCTTGATGAACGCTATACCGGAGTGCTGATACAGGGAAAAACAACAACGCCAAACCATAAAGTAAAGGTTGTGATCCACAAAGAGGAAGCCGAGTGGATACGGTATGAAAATGCCTTTGAGCCGGTTATCAACAGACATCAATATGAAGTGGTAGGCAACCTGATGAAAATGGATACCATGAGGGGTGCAAAGGGGCTGGCGCTTCTTTCCGGCCTGGTAAAATGTGGGGACTGTAAAGAAAGCATGGTACTGAAAAGCCCGGATAAAGTCCACCACTATTATGTATGTTCGACTTCCCTTTATGAAAAGCAGTGCAGTTCCCATAGTATCAGTGAGAAAAAACTGGTAGGAGCTGTGACAGAGGCAATCCTGCATTATATTTCTGTTCTGGTGGAGCTGAAAGAGATACTGGCGTATGTAAAAACTGCCTCAATCCCAAGACAGCGGCTTTTGGAAGAAGACAAAAAACTGGAGATGCTGGAAAAGGAGAGCCAGAGGATTTTAAACATTAAAGTAAAACTGTATGACAGTTTTGCAGAAGAAATCCTGGACCGGACAGAATTTGAAACCTTCAAAGCAAAGTATGACCAGTCTTTAGAGGAAATCCGGCAGGCAATGGAGTGCCAGCAAAGGGAAATCCGAAACTTGCAGGAAACCCTTGAAAAACAGCAGGAGTGGCTGGAATATTTTCTGGAATACCGGGACCGGACGGAAGTGGACCGCTTAATGCTGGTAAATCTGGTCAAGCGGATTGAGGTATATGAACAGAAGCGCATTATCATTCATTTTTGGTTTGAAGATGAATTTGAAAAGGTATTGGGACTGCTGGAAACGGTAAACAGGGCAAAGCCGGACCGGCGTGTGGAAGCCTTCCTGAAAGGAAAGGGGGCGGAAGCAAGTGCCTAAGGTAAGCAAAAGAGGACAGAGAAGACAAAGCAGCAAGCCAGAAGTTAAGTATCTGAGAACCTATATTTATGTAAGGCTTTCCGAAAAGGACGGAGGGCATGGCAGAAGGGATTCCATTTATATCCAAAAACAGATCTGTGAAGACTACGCAAAGAAACACCCGGAAATGCTGGTGGTAAAAGTCTATGCGGATAATGGTGTGACAGGTACAACGTTCCAAAGGGACGCATTTGAAGAGTTGATGGAAGATGTGGCAAATAAAAAGGTTGACTGCATCATTGTAAAGGATTTTGCCCGTTTTGGAAGGGACGCCTTAGATGCTGTAGATTTGATTGATGTGATTTTCCCAACCTTAAATATCCGGTTTGTTTCCGTTATGGACGAATATGACAGCGCAAACCCAGCTTGTGTAGAAAACAGGACCACCAATATTTTGAAACACTTTATGAATGATTATTATGCCAGGGAAGTTTCAGAGAAACTGGTACAGGCGCACCGGCTGTCCAGGGAACGGGGAGAGTTTTGGGGTTCCAGACCTCCTTATGGATACCAAAGAGCAGAGGAAAACAGTAAGAAGCTGGTGCCGGAACCAGAGGAAGCAGAAATAATCCGGCAGATTTTTTACTGGTATGTGTTTGAAGAAATGTCAAGCTATGATATAGCAAGGGAACTGAATGGCAGAAAGGTATTAGGACCGGAGGACAGCTACCAGAAAAGGAAACAGGGAAAGGAGCCGGAAAAAAGGCGGTTATGGAGATCAGACGGTATCAGGAAGATTTTACAGAACCCCGTTTATATAGGTGCTGCTGTTTATGGGAAAACAAAACAGATGCTTGCGCAGAATATTCCCCTTCAGATGATACCAAAAGAGCAGTGGGAAGTGTGTGAAAATGCCTGGGAAGCAGTTGTGGAACGGGCGATTTATGAGAAAGCACAGGAAATTGCAAAGGAACGCTGGAAAGATACGTTGGATAACTGGGCTGCAAACCCAAAAGAAAAACAGGGGGCAGATGGCCCTTTTAAGGGAAGGATTTTCTGCGGGCATTGCGGAAGACGTCTTGGAAGGAGCAGGAGCGGAGGCAATGAGAAACACAAATATATGGTTTATAAATGCCCTTCCTTTTCCCTTACCGATCATACGGAATGTTTCCGGACGGTGAATGAAATCTACATCAATCAGGCAGTCAAGGCAGCACTCCGCTACCAGATCCAGCTTGCTGTAGAAAGTAAGAAAACCTATGGTGCAGAGTTTTATCAAAAGCTGGAGCAGGAGGTAGCAGAAAAAATAAAAAATGCCAGACAGAAGTATGAGAAATATGGAAGAAAACTGGAAACCTTGTTTGAGCATTATGCTACCGGGCTGTTGGACTGCAAGGAATATCAGGAGATTAAATCAATCTATCAGGAAGAACAGCAAGCAGCCAGGCAGAATATGAAGCAGATACAGCTTCGTGGACAGCACCTGTTAGATCAGGTGAAGGCAAGAATGGATTGGACAGAGGAACTTCTAAAGTACCAAAGATTTCAGAAGATAGAGAAAGGAATTGCGGACCGTTTTATTGAAAAGATTACGGTATATTCCAAAGACTATGTGGAAATCGTGTTCTGGTTTGGGGATTTATTTGAAAAGGAGCTGGAAAAAGAACTGGACAATATGGAAGGAGGTCTTCCGTATGCAGTGTGATTTTGTTTTTGCTTATCTGCGTCTTTCCAGAGATGATAAAGAAAAAATGGAGGAAAGCAACAGCATTAAAAATCAGAGGCTTTTAATTCAGCACTTTGTAGAAAACCAGCCGGAGTTTGCAGGGGCAAAGCTTTTCTTCTTTGTAGATGACGGTTACAGCGGTACAACGTTTGACCGCCCGGAATTTAAGCGCATGATGGGGCTGATTACCAGGAGAAAACGGATCTGTATCATTGTCAAAGATTTGAGCCGCCTGGGAAGGGATACCATAGAAACACAAAACTATATCGAAAAAATATTTCCGTTCCTTGGGGTGCGTTTCATTTCAATCAATGATTTTTATGACAGCAGCCAGAAACCTTCCGAAAGAAAGGATACGGAGATTAAATTTAAGAACCTGATCAATGGGATTTATCCCCAGATTTGTTCCGACAATATCAAAAAAGTTATGAGGAAACAGGCTGAAATGGGACAATATCATGGTTCAATCCCAACATACGGATATTGCTTCCATGACGGTGTTCATACAAAACTTCATCTGGATATGGAGGCAGCTTCCGTTGTAAGGGGGATTTTCGACCAAAGGTTGGAAGGAAAGACCTATGCAGACATTGCCAGGGACCTGAATAAAAAAGAAGTTGAAACACCTACCGTATATCTTCAAAGGAAAGGCTGGGCGCCGGAAGCAAAGAAATCTGTGAAATTCTGGGACGGAAATTTAGTAAAGCTGATTTTGTTTAATCCGGTTTATGCAGGACTGACGGTAAGAGGGAAAACAGAAACCAGGGTTCCGTCAAAAAGAGAGTACCGATATATTTCAAGAGAGGATTGGATTTGCGTAAAAGGAGGACACGAAGCGATTGTAACGGAACAGGAGCTTCAGGAGATCCAGGACATGGTACAGAAGGACAGAAAATATCATGGGTCTACACCGTCTTCTGAGAATATTTTTGCAGGCTTGATCCGTTGCGGGCATTGTGGTCGGAAAATGCGGATACGGACAGAATACAAAGAAAAGCCGATTTATTGTAAAAGTGTTACGACAGCCCCCAATGCTTCCTGTTATCCAAAGAAATATAAGCAGAAAGAGTTGGAAGAACTGGTGCTAATTATGATAAGACAGCAGGTAGCCCTTGCAGAGGATACCATAAAGCAGTTAAAGAAAGCCAATCAGACTTTGAATATTCCGAAACTCCGATATCGAAAAAAGCAATATGAAAAGAAGTTGGCACTTTGTAAACAGGAGAAAATGGAACTGTATGAACAATATGCAGAAGAACAGATTTCCCTGAAGGACTACCTGGCACGAAAACAAACTTGTATGGAGAAAATAGCAGCTTATCAGCAAAAGATACAGGAGATAGAAGCAAGAATTTTAAAAGGGGAGGAGGAAAAACAAAAGGAGAAATCAGAAGGATTACAACTTTTTGTAAAATATCAGGGATTAGAAGAGCTATCTTATGAAGTTCTGCATGAGCTGATTGAAGTCATAAATTTTTATGATCCGGAACATATTGAAATTGTATGGAAATACAGGGACGAATTTCTGGAAACAGCAGGATAAAAAAGAAAGAACCAGGAGAGCTTATTGTCCTGGATTCCAGTAAAGGAGATTTCATAAAAGAGGAGGAAAACGCTGCGGTGTCTTCCTCTTCTTTGTATTAGGAGAAAATTTGGCAAAGAAGATGGGGGAAGAGCCATGTATCTTGAAACATATTCTATGGAAGAACTGATGGAACTGATAGAAGAGAAAGGGTATTGCTCTGTGGAGGCAGTAGAAATCCTGAAAGAAATGGAACAGGCAAAAAAAGGGTATGATTTTTTACTCCGGGATTGTGAGGAAAAGTCCTGGAAAACAGACCAGGTGGTAGTTGATTATTACCGGCATCTCTTAGAAGAATTGCGGAAAGCGTTGCCCTATGATGCTATGGGAGGGCAGCACACGATTCCGATTTTGGTGTTGCAGGAGTTCCGTAAACCGGACATTGTAGAAAAAATCAGGGATTTTATTGGTTGTCCGGCTGGATTTTCCGATCATGCTCTGTTACAGGAAATACAGAAATTTATGACCGTACATCTGGACCCGCAGGGAATTATCCTCTATATGGACGTATTGGGAAACCAGCCGGCGGCAAGGAATGTTTACAAACAGGGAGGACAAATGTGGTAAAAGAAAGAGTATTAGCAGTTCCAGATACAAGCATTTTTATTGCAGAGTTGCCGGAAGCAACCAGAAATATTATACGGAAAGATTTAGAGGAACATGCAAGGGAACATCATTACCGACTGGAATGGGACCGGGAAAGTAAGGATTATGTGGCAATGAGCCGGAGATTTTGCGATATGGAAAACATTTATACGGATACATATCTGCATTTCTGCGAGACAGGGGAAGATATAGACCCCTATGAAAAAAGCCTGAAGCGAATTGTTTCTATCAGGTTGTATCAAGATGAGGTAGAAGAGCTCTGTAGGAAGTCTGGAAAAGTTGGGCTATCAATTGGTGAACTGTTTGAAAACTTTGTTGCAGATTTGATTTGTGGTACACATACCAATGGTTCTGATGAACGCATGTATATTGAGCAATGGTTTGATCGGTGCTATTTCAGTATTATGCCAGAGGAAACATTTTTATCTTATCTGCTTGAAATGCGGGAGATAGACAGAGTTTTGGAATGCTGGGAAATCTTGCAGGAGTTGAAGGAACTGGAAGAGCCGGATTGTTATGATAAAGAGGAACTGGAGATACAGCAGAACACTTTGGAAGAATATTTTCAGGAATATAGAACCTATACAAGAGAACCGGTAGAAGATCAGTTGGAAGCTGCTATGGAAAAGGTGCTGGAATGGAATAAAGAAAGAGAGCATTTATTGGAGGGAAATGTTCCAGAGAAATCTTTGGGACGGTAGCCGGATTGGAGAAAGGAAGAAAACAGTGATAAGTAATGCGGAGAGAATTGTGTTAAGAAATATGTACCCACCGGGGTGTCGGGTAGAGTTGGAAGATATGGAGGCTGATCCGTATGTAAAACTGAGTCCCGGTGATTTAGGAACCGTACAGTTTGTAGATGATGCCGGACAGATTCATGTATCCTGGGATTGCGGACACAGCCTTGCTATGGTATTTGGTGTAGATCATTGCAGATGTATTATGAGAGAGGAACGTTTGCAGGAGATATTACAAAGAGTACAGGCTATGCCATTTGAGAGTTTGGAAAAAATGGAACTGTATATTACAGAAAAATTATCCGAGGCTTTCCCTAAAATCAGCTTTCAGGAGAAAGAAGGGCAGGAGGTTCTTGCGGATATGGGAGTTGCTGCATTTATGAAAAAAGATCTTGGTGTGGCAATTCAATATGAAACTGACAGTCAGCAGCACATCTTCATAAAAAAGATGGAAATGCAAGGACAGGAGTTGGAAAGGAAAAATTCTTTTCCAGTACAGAAGAAGCGATAAGAATGGTTTCTTTTAATTGCAAAAATCGACAATTTTTTTTGGATATTACTTGACAGGATAGGGCAAATCTACTTGTCTTAATTTAATCGGTGGTCTGGATAATCCGACAAGTGGACAGATTTTTATAAAGAATAAAGAGATTGGTTCTCTTTCAAGAAAAGAACTGACGATTTTCCGTAGAAGAAATATAGGGTTTGTATTCCAGAATTATAGTTTAATGCCTGTGTTGAATGTGTATGATAACGTGGCATTGCCGGTTACATTTGACTGTGGAAAACATATTAACCGCAAATATATCGAAGAATTGTTGCGGGAACTGGGCATTTGGGAGAAACGCAAGAAATATCCAAACGAATTATCCGGCGGTCAGCAGCAAAGAGTTGCAATCGCCAGAGCTTTGGCAAATAAACCGAGTATCCTGCTTTGCGATGAACCGACAGGTAATTTGGACTCAGCCACAACCATTGAGGTTATGGGGTTATTAAAAACGAGTTGTCGTAAGTACAATCAGACGATTCTCATGGTAACGCATAATGAAGCCATTGCACAGACTTGCGACAGAGTAATTCATATTGAAGATGGTCAGATTGTTACAGGAAAGAGAAGATTTCCGGCAAAAGGCGGTGATGTCGTATGTTAAAGCTGGCATGGAAATATATGCGGTATTACAAGAGCCAGACATTTGCAATTTTTGCGAGTATTTTATTAACAGCATCATTGCTTTCCGGGATTTCTTCTTTGATTTACAGCAGTCAGAAAAGTGATCTGGCGAACAGCAAAACTATTTACGGAGACTGGCATTATTATATTGAAACGGATAAGGAACTTTTTAATTCTGTAGAAAGCGGTGAGAAAGGAAAAGGATATACGCTGGAACAGTGTGGAAAAATGGAAATCCGTGACGTTGTGGCAGAAGAATTTATGATCTGTTTTATCCATGCCGATGAAACTTATCGTCAAATGGCACACAGAGACTTGTTGGAAGGAACATTCCCTGAGAAAGAAAATGAAATTGCAGCGGATGGATTTGTGCTTAGTAATCTTGGATTTTCAGGGAATTTAGGAGATTCCCTTCGCATTGGTGAAAAAGAGTATATTGTTACTGGTGTTCTGAAAAGCGAATGGGCGGCAAGTTCCAGTGAAATGGAAGTTTTTGTAAGTGATTCTTTTAAAGGTCGAGGAAGCCAGACGTTTTTATATCTCAGTTTTAATGAAGATGAGAAGTTATATAAACAGTTGGATGCTTTTTTACAGGAACATAAATTATCTTCTGAATCGGTAGCAGAAAATGATGAAGTAATACAGTATCTTGGCGGAGAAGCACCAAGCAGCATTTCTGAAATCGTGAAATTTGGTCTGTTTGAAGAAGAAGGAAACTTCACTTATATCGTTTTGAAATTGCAGAGCGACTACAATCTGGCTTACAACGGAATGATTTTCCTGTTATGTCTGTTCAGTCTTTTCGTAGTTTACAGCGTATTCAGTATTTCTGTATCGAAGAGAACTTCTGAGTACGGAATATTACAGACATTAGGTATCAGTGAAGCGCAGATTGGTGGCACCTTACTTTTGGAACTTTGGACGTTATTTTTCATTGGATATCCGTTAGGATGTCTTTTAGGAAATGGTGTTTTAAGCCTTATGTATCAGAAATTTAGCGGTGTATTTGGTGGAAAAGGAATCAGTGGAGCAGGGAATGGTCTTTCTGTTGCGGACCATACGTTAGCAGAAGGAGAAAATACAGTAGAGTTTTTTGTTTCAAAGGAAGCTGTTGTGTTTGGTTTTGTATTTCTACTGATTTCGTTAGCACTCGTTGCCTTTCTCGTGGTTCGTTCCATGCGGAAAGATTCGCTGAAAACTGTGATGAGTGGAGATACTTCTTTTGTAAAAAGAAGAAAAATATACGCTATGCGAAATGTTAATATGGCAAATGTAGTGGTGCGGAAATTCATGTTTGCCAATAAACGAAAGGTAATAGGGATTTTATTATCCTTGTCTATCGGCGGTTGCATTTTCTTATGTACCACCTATATGGTAGAAAATTTGAAGGTTCACGCAGAACTTTCGCTGATATCGGATGATGGGCTTGGTTCTGAGTACCGTATTTCTTTAAAATCTGACTCGCTGAAGGATACGATTCCGGAGGCGGTAGCAGATAAGATTAAAAACATGCCGGAAACAGAGAATGTATATGCGACAAAGTATACGATGGGGGAATTACAGATTTCCAAAAACGAATTTTTGTCAGAAGAAGAATGGAGTGACTATTTCAAATATCAAAATCAGGAGCCGTATTATATCCAGAGATATGATGGGATCTGTAAGCAGCAGGAAGATGGAAATTATCGGATTAAATATAATGTGTACGGTTACGATGAAGCGATGATAGAACAGCTTCGGGATTTTATTCTGGAGGGAGAGATTCAGCCGGAAACAATAAAGAATAATAATCAAGTGATTGTGACGGCGAATATGGACGGTCAGGGAAATTACTTTTTTTATGGAAAGAAGCCGGGCGATACCATTACTCTTCGAGTACCAAAGACAGAAAACTATACAGATGAACTGTTAAAATTCCAAAGTGGCGAAGAAAACTATATTGAAAAAGAGTTTGAGATTGCGGCAATCGTAAACAGACCGTTGGCGCAGGAGAAAGATTTTCTGAATACAGAAGTCTGGAAAAATGCGCAGAGTGTGATTATGACAGGCGAACAGATGGAAGAAAACTTTGGAATTACAGATTATAGTTTTATCAATGCATCGCCGGCTGATAGTGCGGATGCAAAGATCGTGAGCAATCAGTTATTACAAGTAATCCGAGATGTTCCCAAGGCAGTATTGCAGGATTATACGACCGCAATTGCAACACAGAAAGGTTATCTTGGACAGCAGCAGATCTTCTTTTCCAGTATTGCAGTGATTCTGCTGATTATCAGCCTGTTCCATATCGTAAACAGCATGAGTCATACGATTCTGACCAGAAGAAGAGAGTACGGGATTATCAGAGCAATAGGGATTACGGACGGCGGATTTTACAAGATGATTTTACAGACAGGTATTCTGTATGGATTGTTGGCGGATGTATTTATCTATCTTATTTATAACAGAGTTCTTCGCAGAGTGATGAATTATTATCTGGCTCATGTGCTGCAGTTTTTACATTATACTACTAATATTCCGAATCTGGTTCTGAATGGAATTATGGTGCTGAATGTAGTGATTGCAGTAGTGGCAGTAATGTTTCCGGCTTGGAAGATGGGAAAAGAGAATATCATAAGTGAGATTAGAAGATAGATTTATAATCAGGATTTTTAGAATTTCTTTAGTGGTTAGTATCATTGGATATAGCAATAGAATTAGAGAGAATACCCAATCTTTATAAGTAACCAGAGGGCGACAGTAAAATACTGCCGCCCTTTCTTTTATCGGTTTGTCCAGTAAAGAGTGTTCAGATAACACCGGATTCCAAGATATATTCCCTGTATAAATAATAAAAGAAACAAAAGATTTATGGGCATTACTTTTTTGATTGATTCTCCAAAATAAATGATGACAACAGCACTTGTCAGTATCATTAGTAGAGTAATAACATCCCAACAGTTTTTCTTATATAATTCTATAATCTTTATTTCTATCAGTATCGCAAGTATCCCTGTTCCTGCTACGTATATTCCAACAACTAATATCAGCAATAACCAATATATGATTCCGGCTATAAACGCATTGGGAATTTTTGTACTGATCTGTGCCACAGATTGCCCAGCATCAATCGTCCATCCGATAAAAGTTTGTATGAATGACGCTGCATCATGGAAGAATGATTTACAATCGGAAAGGAGCACATCTGACTGTACTGCCTGAAAAAGAGTGGTTGTCAGCGAATACCATGCAAGAAGGAACAAGGTTGTTTGGAACATTACCGTTTTTGCTTTATATTGTCCTGCAAGTCGCTCTTTTTGTGTTTCGTATTTTGCTTTTGCATTCTGATAGTCTGTCCGGTCACAGGCTTCACATTTTTCATAGAGTACCGGCTTTTCTACCGGTATCTCTACGATTTTCTGATGTGTCCGGGCATAATCCCGTTGTTGTGTTAAGCATCGTATTTTATCTTGACATTCCCCGATCATGACGTTTGCGCTTCGCAGCTTCTCTTTCTCGATCTGCAATGCTCTGTCTGCCAGCTTCAAGTCGTTCTTTAATGCTTGAATATTCCCGGCTTTGTTCTCTTTGTTTAATTTCTCGTTCAAGGTCAGAGATTCGCTGAGCTGCGTCTTCAGTTCCTCGATAAGCTGGTCTTTCTGTTCCAGTTCTTCTTGTATCTCCTCGGTCAAGAGCAGAAGTTCTTCCAACTGTTCGGCGTTCTTTGATTCTCTGGATTCGTTCATCTATATCACGTCCTTTCCTTATTTGCTGTTCCAGTTCAGCAATTCGGTGTTCTGTTTCAGCAATAAACTGTTTTCGCTGTTCAGAGTCTGTGCCAATTTCTGCCATTACTGATTTTCGTTTTCCAAAAGTTCTATCTTCGTTTTCTGTTCTTCCATCTTGGAAAGCAGTTCCTCGGTATTTGGCAAAATGTTGAGCAGCTCGGATAACTCGCTGTTTAATTTTTGCAATTTCTGATTCTGTTCCTGCATAAGAGAGAGTTGGGTGTCCCGGTTCTGCATTTCCAGAATCATTTCTGCCATTAAGGTCTGCTGTTCTTCGATTTGCCCAATCATGGATTCCATTAAGGGTATAATTTCCCGGCTTTCTTCTAATGTCATTTAATCGCTCCTTCCATAATGATAATGCACCCGATACTTTTCCAAAGGTGTCCAGTATCTTTTGCAATAACGTGTTTTGTTGTTTTATGATTTGATTTTCCGCTACTTTCCACGAACCTTTTATTTCCTGCCCGGCAAGAAACTTTTGTTCAATCTTTCTTGCGTCAGCGCCTTCATGGATGGTAGGAATCTGGAGTTTTCCCTGTTTTTCATAAGAACGGTGATCGACCTGATTATGCAAAGGAAGATGTTCATTACACACCTTTGCCCATTCACTCCGCCACAGTTCACAATTTTTTGGATTGTTCCATCCGGTAGCATCGGTCAGCACCCGTTTCCATTGCAGGCGGTTTCTTGCACCCATCTTCTGAATTCCGTTTTCGTCTAATACAGGGATACGGATTCCATGACGGTCAGGGTTTTTCTTATCCTGCCACCAGTTCGGATGGGATTCATCAATCACGATATTTCCGTTTTTATCTCTGAGAAAATCCCAATCCTTGACTTCTTTCTTTCCCCAAGAATGATCCGGGTTAAAAGGACGCATAGTCAGAAGCAGATGGACATGGGGGTTGCCATCCCCTTTATCGTGGATACTCCAATCAGCACACATTCCTCTATCTACAAAAGTTTTTTGAATATAGTCAGTTGTATATTGAATTTGTTCCTGTCTGTTCCATTCTTTGGGAAGGGCAAATTCAAATGACCTGCCAAGTTGGGCATCTGCATTTTTTTCAATCTTCAATACCTCATTCCATAACCTTTGTTTCTGAAATGTGATTTTAAATTTTTCTAAAGCAGCTTCTTTATCTTCTGATCTTTTGTATCGGACAGATTTTTGAAAGCGTTTTATATTTTCTTCTGGTACTATCTGCCATTCAGGAGGTGCGTTTTCACACATCATCAGCCGAGTGTAGACCACTTCTTTTTTAGAAGTGTAATAACTGATTCTCCCGGTTTCCTCGTTTTTCATCACATCCCCATTGAGATATGCGGAAGCGGAGATAACAGATTTCCCTTTACTTCGTCCGACTATTTTGACTGTGTAATGAAAAATCGCCATGTCTGGATTCCTCCTTTCTGCACATCCGGCATAGATTTCCGGCAACATTGCTTTCGGTTTTAGGAAAAGCAGCATTGCCGGAACGCCCTCTGCGTAAGAGTGCCCTGCGCATAGCAGCCTGCATGGAATGCGCCTCTCTGGCGAAGAGTGCCTCCTGCGGCATGAGCAGGTCTGGCTGAAAGCCCCGCCGACGGAACGAGCCCGGCAAGCGTGAACGCAGACCGGTTGCCACTTGTGGCAAACTTATTGGGACGACCTCTGGTTGTCCATAAGTGCGCCCTTCATGAAAAAGCAATGAAGGGAATGAAAAACTCATCCCCTCCGCCATTACACTTCCTCCATATCGGTATTGACTTCTTTCTGCATTGCCTTTGAGAAAAATTTCCCGTTGGCTTCCTGCCTTTTCAGAAAACCAATCAGCTTTGGGATGTCTTCTTCCTCAATAGGCGCACCGAGAACGGATTCCACCGCACCGCCAATCTGACAGAGCCTATGGGTTCGTTTTTTACTTTCTTCGGCTTTCTTTCGCTTCAGAAGTTCTTTCTTCTGTGCCGCATATCGTTTCGCCTTTTCAAGGCTTTCCTGCTCTTTCTTTTCCATTTCAAGCATTCGTGCTTCATAACTTTTTGTTGATTTTGCCATTCTTACATTCTCCTTTCCTTCACAAACATAAGTTCTTGGTTGCGTATCAGAAGAAGCACATGGTATAATCTTCTTGCGTGTAGGTATATCATGGCTTCGGTCTGATAGAACCTTTGGCGGTTTCTTGGGAAGCCGCCTTTTTAATTTGCCGCAGTTCTTGTTACGGCTTTTACATTTCCTCTATCCCTCAAATCACGACCTTCATTCGCTTCCATAAACATTTCCAGAATATCGGTTTTAATCAGGACTTTACGACCAACCTTTAATACCGGAAGTTTCTTCCATTCTACAAGCTGTCTTAAGGTGTTTCTGCCGATTCCCGTATAGTCGGCAGCTTCTTCGATGGATAATGCAATTTTTCTTTGCGTCATATAATCACCTCCTTATAAATTGCATTATGCAATTCCTGTGATGTAAGTATATCCTTTTCACATCTTTTTGTCAAGCGTTACGAAATGTTAAAAATAAATATTGCATTGCATATTGCAATTTCGGAAAAACAATGCTATAATTCATACATACCGAAAAAGGAGGCAGTCAGCATGAAAGATAAAGAATTACGCAAGCTGATAGGCAGCAGAATAAAACAGCGCCGTCTGGAATTGAATCTGACACAGCCTTATGTCGCAGAGAAGATGGGAGTTACCGCTTCTACAATCCTGCGTTATGAGAATGGTTCGATTGACAATACGAAAAAAATGGTGCTGGAAGGTCTTTCGGAAGCACTCCATGTATCTGTGGAATGGCTCAAAGGGGAAACAGATGAATATGAAACCGACATTACGGATAAGAGAGAATTACAGATTCGTGATGCGATGGGAGATATTCTGGAACAGTTACCGCTTGCCCTTACCAAAGAAGAAGATGCTTTTTCAAAAGATTTATTACTGCTGATGTTAAAACAATATGGTCTGTTTTTGGATTCCTTCCAGTTCGCCTGCAAAAACTTCAAGGGAAATGCTGGTCAGACGGATATTGCCAAAACAATAGGGTTTGAATCGAATGAGGAATATAATGAGATTATGTTCTTAAGGGAAATCACTCATACCATCAATGCTTTTAATGAGATGGCAGACATTGTAAGGCTCTATTCCAAGAAACCAAAAACAGCAGAACAAAGGCTTGCAAATCTTTTATCAGAAGTCTTATACGAAGATTCCGAATCGGTATAGTAAGACAACCGGAGTTATGATATACTTACACGCACGAAGCATTTCATCAGTTCCGATTGTCTAATATCGAAAGGAGACATACGATTATGGCAAAAGGATCTGTAAGAAAAAAAGGAAAGAAATGGTACTACCGCTTCTATGTAGAGGACGCAAGCGGCAATCTTGTTCAGAAAGAATGCGTTGGAACAGAAAGCAAAAGTGAAACTGAAAAACTGCTCCGTCAGGCAATGGATGATTATGAGAAAAAGAAATTTGTTGCCAAAGCGGATAATCTCACAGTCGGACAGCTTTTGGATGTGTGGGCAGAGGAGGAATTAAAAACAGGTACGCTCAGCAATGGTACGGTGGAGAATTACCTCGGAACAATCCGAAATATTAAGAAACACCCATTGGCAGAACGTAAACTGAAAAATGTAACCTCTGAACATTTGCAATCTTTCTTCGATTTGCTTTCCTTCGGGGGAGTTCATCCCGATGGAAAAGAGAGAAAGGGTTACAGCAAAGATTACATCCATTCTTTTTCCGCAGTCATGCAGCAATCATTCCGCTTTGCAGTATTTCCAAAGCAGTATATTACGTTCAATCCTATGCAGTATATTAAACTGCGGTATCAGACGGATGAAGTGGATTTGTTTTCTGATGAGGATATGGACGGAAATGTCCAACCAATTTCACGAGAAGATTATGAAAGACTGCTTGCTTATCTGCAAAAAAAGAACCCAGCCGCAATACTTCCAATCCAGATAGCCTATTATGCCGGGCTTCGTATTGGAGAAGCCTGTGGTTTGGCATGGCAGGACGTAAATCTGGAAGAACAATGCCTTACCATAAGACGCAGCATCCGATATGATGGCTCAAAGCGCAAATATATCATCGGACCAACCAAGCGGAAAAAAGTAAGGGTTGTTGATTTTGGAGATACACTGGTAGAGATTTTCCGTAATGCCCGGAAAGAGCAGTTAAAAAATCGAATGCAGTACGAAGAACTTTATCACACGAACTACTACAAAGAGGTCAAAGAGAAAAACAGAGTGTACTACGAATATTATTGCTTAGACAGAACGCAGGAAGTCCCGGCAGATTATAAAGAAATTTCTTTTGTCTGCTTAAGACCGGATGGTTGTCTGGAACTTCCGACTACTTTGGGGACGGTATGCAGAAAGGTGGCAAAAGCATTAGAGGGATTTGAAGGCTTTCATTTCCACCAGTTACGTCACACCTATACAAGCAACCTTTTAGCAAATGGAGCAGCCCCAAAAGATGTACAGGAATTGTTGGGACACTCAGATGTCAGTACCACAATGAATGTCTATGCTCACTCCACAAGAGATGCGAAACGAAAATCGGTTCGGCTTCTTGATAAAGTGGTAGGTAATGACTAAAAAAATTCCCTTATTTCCCTTGTGATTATCTCATAAGGGCAAAAATAAGGGAAACTACATATCATTTCACTAATGGACAGGCGGAAAGGCCTGTAAAATGGGGAAAGTTAGAGGAATAATTATATAAATTCCAGTTTGGAGAATTGAAAAAAAACGGAATTTACCTATTAAGACATATAAACTGTTGACAATAAAGCTCCTATATAGTATGTTTTTAATAAACTACTATATAGGAGCTTTTGTATGGAAATGAATGGAGGATTTCTTGTTACCAAAATAAAACAGCTTGGAGACCGGATTTTCGAGAAGATTCTCAGTGAAAAGA
>NZ_JAJDML010000079.1:0-10187 GCF_020594215.1 Blautia sp. DFI.1.216 | reverse complement strand
GATAAATGCCATTACATTTGTACTGTCGCCCGTTTTGGGACTGTCGCTAGGTCTGTTAGGCTTTTCCGGTGTCGGTGGTGTTTCGGGTTTCTCTGGTTCTTCTGGCTTTTCCTTAAAAGTAATCGTCTGTCCCTTATCCTCAATATCCTTATGCTCGGTAACTTTCTTCGGCTCGTCTGGATTGCTCAAATCATATAATTCTTCAAAAGTTACAAGCTGTTTGCCGTCAAGGGAAGTAGCGTCAAAGGTAAAGGCAACTTCCACTTTCATAGTTTCGCTGTCAGCGGTAAACATATAATCACTTTCCACACGCTTTCCATTGATAAGAAGCTCTGCATTTTCTTCTTTCAACATCTGCCAGCCCACAAGTTTGTACTGTGTACCGACTTCTAAGCCCTCTAAGGTTACGGTATCAATGATTGTAACGTCTTTTCCTGCTTCAAGTTCTTTATTGCCGTCCTTATCCGTAGCAGTCGTATGAATTTTGACGATACGCTCTGTGATAAGTACCGTTTGCCCGTCGTCCTCAATGTCTTTATGTTCCGCAACTTTTACGGGTTCGTCTGGATTGCTTAAATCATACAATTCTTCAAAGGTAACAAGGTTTTTGCCACCTAAAGCAGACGCATTGAATGTATAGGAAATTTCCACTTTCATTTCTTCATCATCAGCGACAAAGGTATAATCATTTTCCACACGTTTCCCGTCAATGATAAGCTCGGCGTTTTCTTCCTTTAACATCTGCCAGCCTTTGAGCTGATATTTTGTGCCTTTTGTAAGTCCGTCTAATTTGACAGTATCAACGATTGTAACCTCCTTTCCTGCAAGGATAGTCTTTTCGCCGTCTTTGCTGGTCGCTGTGGTATGAATAGAGATTTCTTTTTCGTATTCATCAGTCAGCGTTCCTAAATCAATCACAAGGTTATTTCTTGATACCACGATTTCAAAAGGTGGGATAAGTTCAAAGCCTTTGTTACTATCAGAGCGTAATTCTTCAATGATATAGGTATCATAAGGTAATGCCCCCTTGCTGTCGTCTGGTTCAGAAGTCCCAAACCACACACCGTCCTCACTGGTCTTGCCTGCGTTTGTATTGTGCTTATGAGAAGCCCAGTCGGCAGAAGTGGAGAATTGCCCGTTATCATCAGTTACCACTACATGATTTTCGCCCGTTGTCTTGCTTGTGATCCTAAAGGGAACATCAGCAAGACGCTTATGTGTGCCTGCACCGATTTTTACGCCCTCAATATCTCCACGCTTAATCTGATTATAAATAGAATGGGCTTTTTCTGTTAAGTCCACGATTTTTCCATTTTCTGTGATTGTAAAATCAATCGGTTTTGCACCGTCAGTTAAGTAACCGTCGGGAGCTTCACTCTCAACAATACGGAATTTTCCATAAGGTAAGAGGTCAGAAGAAGTAGAAGCGATACCCTCAATATCTGTACGAATAGTTTTTACGACTTCATTTTTCTTATATAGCTTGCCCTCAACTAAAACAGAATTATCATTTAAGGAAATGATGTCAAAGACAGTATCTTTCAGAGTGGCACTTCCTTGTGGCTTTGTATCGCCCGTTTCTAAATCTCGTTTCTGAATTTTGACACCGCCACGGATAACCTTGTCTGATACGGAAAACTGGTTACTTCCAGATAATACGGCAAGGTCTCCGTCCTCGGTAATCTGTGTTACATATAAGCCCTTAATCTGTTCGGACTTATCGCCAGCCTGCATATATGCACCGTCCAACAAGTAGCCGTTTGGAGCTTTTGTTTCCTCAATGGTTAGTGTCCCAAGTGGAAGAACCGCCTTACCGCCCTGCATATAGAAGTTGTCGCCAGATACCTTGTAAGCGTCCGCTAATTTTGTGATGTAGTGGGTTGTTCCGTCGCTGTCTGTTTCAGCGATTGTCTTTGTAACCCATGTACGAGTAACTTCGGCAGGGAGGTTGTTTTTGTTATAGAAGCCAGCATAATACTTCCATGTAAATTCCGCACCTGCTAAAGAAGCGTCCCCTTGCGGATTGTCTTTCTGTGTTTCCATATCAATCTTGAAAAGCTCAATCAAAGTGTCTATTACTTTTGGTGTATCTGATACTTTCAAGGTTGCTGTCTTTCCAGCTTCAACCTTTAAGGAATATACAGTTTTATCCACTTTATATCCTGCTGGTGCGGATAATTCCTTGATATAGACTGTGCCAGCCGTTACCTCTGCAACATCTGTATTTCCGTTTTCATCAGTCGTAAGGGTGGCAAGCTGTTTCGTGCAGTCCTTATCAGAAAAGACACCATAGGTTGCACCTGCAATAGAGTAATTCCCGTTACCGTCTGTAATGCTGGTATTACTGGAAGTCTTTTGCAGTTTCGCATTTCCGACATTCAGTTTCGCCCAGAATTGCCCTAATTCCTGCCCCTCGCCAGAGTAGATATAACCGCCACATTCATAGCGTCCTTTATTTTCTTTGACAAAGGCTCTTGCACCAGCGAAAACTTCGTCCTGCGTAGCCTTTGGTATTTCATCATAAGAAGCTCGCACGTTATCACATTGCCAGCCAAGATGTACGCTTAATCTCTGCCAGACCACACATTGTTCCAACAGATAGACTTGCTTGTAGTTCAATTCCTTGTGAGTTTCGCCATACTGTTTGACATACCCTAAGGATAACGCCACATCTGAAATCTGGTCGGCACTCATGCGTGAGCTTGCGTCAGCTCTGGTCTTGTAGCCGTTCTTAAAATCTGTATTGATGTCAATACAATAGGCAGTTTCGCCCTCGACTTTCATATAGCCCTCATTGAATGTCGAACCGATAGAACCGTCATTCATTACTTTTTCAATGATACCGACACGCTCCGCACTTTCCGTCCAGTATTGCTTGCTTTCTGCATGAACGGGTGTAGTCGGTAAAGCAGTAACGACAGTTGCAAGAGCTAAGAAGCCCATACACAATCGTTTCCATGTCTTTTTCATAAATCTAATGCTCCTTTCATTTTTGGTAATAAAATAGCCGTCCAATAAGAACGGCTGGAAATAGAAAAGGAACGTCATTTTAGGCGTTCCATAGTCTATAAAATATTCAATTTTTTTACTGATGTGTTACTCATCAAAATCTCAAATCAAGGTTATTTGACACCAATTTTGACACCAAATTTTTGTATATTGACGATTTTTGATGAAATGTGATAAATTCATAAAACCCGTAAAAAGCCTGTAAATAAGCACTTTACGGCACTCTATGAACTAAGACAAAAGCTACGCTGTAATAACAAGAGGTGAGTGCTAATTTTTTGTGAAGAATTTGTGAACGCTACGAGCCATGCAAAATAGCAAAAATAACGCCCTGCAAGTTTACTTGCAAGGGCGTCTATTTTTGCTATTTTATAGGGCGACAGCGAGGGAATAAATTCCCTCGCTGTGCATGGCGTAACATTCTCTTTCGCACTCAATTTTCTTGATTTGACCACATTTTTACGACAAATTCTTGGAAAAATATATTCGTCTGATTTTCTTACCACATTTTACGACAACGGCTTATGGTTTATACCACAGCAGGTACAGTTTCCGGCAGATTCATTTTAGACATCTCATTTTCCACGTGAGACTTCTCTGCAATATGATTGTAGACATTCATTGTAATCTGTGCATCTGAATGTTCTTCGCTCCGCTACGGTCGGTGCTAAACGGATGTCCACATTACTCTGTTTTGTTGTATACTATTCTGCTGTAATATTTATTCTACAATCTTACAGTTATCGTTCTTATGTAATACAAGCTCATACTGTGAGATTTGTGTCATTTTCGACTTATTATCCAGATACTTCACAGACACACTGACCTTGAGGTTATCGCCATCTTTGGTAAAGACAGGGTTTACCAGTTCTGAAAATACATAGTCGCCAGAAACAGGAGCAAGCACTCCGTCTTTGACATAATAGACAAGTTCCTTTTCCGCAGCTGTCGGGTACAGATTAAAAAATGTTTCCAAGAAAACGGTAGCGTCCTTGACTGTATCAGAGCTGACACGGACATCGGTTTCCTGTGCTTTCGGCTCATGCTTTGATTTCTGTACTGCTGGAGCAAGTGTCGGATTCTGGGTAATGGCCATTGCACCGTCCTTATACACATGAACGGTCACGCTGACTGTCATTGGCATTAAGACTGAACATACTCATTAGTTCTCCGAGCTTCATATAGATTCCGGCAAAACACATTATTCCCAGTCAACTCAATCACCTTTGCATTTTCCAAAACCACTTCATCCAGTTTATCCTCAAATTCCTTATCTTCATCGTACCAGAAAATGATACGACGCTGATAAAACTCAGGCAGAAATACAGCAAATCTGCGATTTAAATCTTGTATTATTTTGTCTGTATCCATGCTGCATTATCTTCCCTCTGTACTTTCAAATATATGGTACTTATCGCTACACCTGCATAAATTTCTTCTATAATCATGGTTCTCTTTCCTTCTTTATCCAAGATCTGGTTGTTGACAAAAAATAGCTTACCTCATATAATGAGTATAGGTTTATAGTGCATCCGTGATGGTGTCTGTTTACAGATGCTATGTTGCCTGTATTCCAGCTGTCCGGGGTCTCCGTGATGGTGTCTGCTTGCAGATGCTTGAATCACGGGGTCTTTTTTTGTCCATATTCCAGAAAATCATATATCCTAATCATTCTGTGAAGATTACTACGATTCGGACTATCTAAAGAACTTAAAATATTGTTGTTCTCTGTAAATATCGCTTGCAAAATACTTCGATACTGATTTACATCTATTTTTTCTTCTGGCATACACCCAAGCAAACGAATTGCCTTCATTAAACTATCTTTTTCTTGTGTCCATACTTCCCATGCTGTTCTTTCTCCAATTGCAGAACGATTACGTTTAATTGTTGATTCTGTGACAATTTCAGTATATGAATGTGGGGCTTTTTCTTCTGCCAATTCGCTTTTCATATTAGATTTTGAAATATAATACCACACCGGCAATTTCCAGGAATTTTGTTTTGCAAGCTCTGGATAAACAAATTCTAATAATTGCTCGCATGAATATAACGAATCGTGTAAAATAATGTTTCTATACCATTGTTCAGAATTTACTGCTCTTGCTAAACCATATACACCGGTCGTTGTTAAACCAATCGAAAGTGCAAGCATATTTTCATCAATACGACCATCTTCCAATGAAATCCAGATTATATTCAACAAAAATAAATCTTTTTTGTAAAATTTCTATTTTATCCAATGGCAAACATTCCACAACATCGCTAAGAATCGCCTGAATATCTGAATCTGAAATAGAGTAACCTATGAAAATAATCGGATATTCCATAAAAATCGTCATCAATTTTGCGGCAAGATATTTTCCTTTGTCATAAAATTTCTGATAATCTGCTTTGTTAATGACAATGGATTCTGGATTTTGTACAGAACCATGAATTTTATAGATTTCCGCAATTCCTTGCAACTGTGAAAATACTAGTATAATCCGTTTTAATTAGTTTTCTGTTTTGGCAGACTTTTTAGGACTGCGTTTTATAGGCTTAGGTGCACGTTTACAACTCAGTTCTTCCGATGCCGCCTTGGCATTGACAACTTCATACACAATCTGGTCAATATCCTCTGTAGCTAGGTCGATACTATCGAGATTATAAGACCCATGGTATGGAATAGGAATCTGATTAATCTCATCAAAGTATTTATAAATCCGCTCCGACAGTTCTTCCTTGCTAGCAACACGTATACCTTGAAGCATTTGCTTTGTGAGTTTGCTGAAAAAACCTTCTACCAAGTTAAGCCAGAAACCATGAGTTGGTGTGAATACAAACTCAAACCTTCCTAAATGGTTATTTAAATATCGCTGTGTTTCCTGCGATGTATGTGCCGAATGGTTGTCAAGGATGAGACGTATTTTATCACCTTCAGGATATTTTGCATCCAACCGTGTTAGGAACTCCACAAAATCTGAACTTTTGTGGGTATCACTCACCAGTGGGATTGCCTCTCCTGTAAGAAGATCTATCGCCGCCAGTAACGATATAGTACCATAGCGGATATACTCATAATCCCGCATATAGCTGCTGCCTTTCTCTGTATTACTAATCGGCGGCAGATCTGGAGTTGTGGAGCCGATTGCTTGTATTCCCGGTTTCTCGTCATAGGATAACGTATGGACAGGGGTTCCCTCAAAAGGTAGCAGATTCCCGTCTTTATCAAACTGCAGTGAAACCTGCTTATAAATTACAAGGACATTGTGCATCTTTGAATCGAAATCAGGATCCCTTTTTTCGCAGTAATATGTGACTTTAAAAGGACGGATTTTGGCATTGGCAAGAATTTTCCTGAGAGAAAATTCTGAAACATGTTCTAACCTTGGATGCCCTTCCTTCACAGCAATAGACTGTATAAAACGAGTAAAGCTGGCGGGATACCAAAATTCAGCAGAAAAACCGTAATCCAGCGGCTTCTGGCAGGCTTTATTGACCACCCATGTGATGTCATCATCGGATATTTCCTGCTTGCGACCTTTTCCTTTGCAATCGTTTAAAGCATTATCAATACCGCCAGCAAAATATTTCTGGAGACATAAGCGGACGGTAGGAACGGTTATATCAAGCTTGTCGGCAATGGCTTCATTGGTATAAGAATCACTTTTTAATAACAAAATCTTTGCCCGGATATATTTTCTGGCTTCCGTTGTTGGACATCGAAGAAGACACTCTAAAGAGTTTTTTTCATCCGTTGTAAGCTTCAGCACTTTTACTGTATTTGGCATCGTATCATTCCCCTTTCATTATGGGAATAGTATACCATACTTCAAACATAAAGACAATTAAAATGGATTATACTAGTTCTTTAATAATTCATATTTAATAACATGGATTATTAATAGCAACGGTTTGTCCAGTATGGGATTTACCATATCTGGTTTTCCTATTTTCTGATGTCCGGAGATAGAAATTTCCTATGACCTGATTGTCCAAAATTGGACTATCCACCCTTAGGCACTTCTCTGCTCCACTTAATCATTTTCTTCTCCTAATGGAACTTCCCGGATAATATATTCGGTATCGCCATAAAAGCCATACTCATTACGCAATCTATGACGTTCCACATATCCATGATGCTCTAATTCCTTAATTGCAGAACGAACAGAATCAATCCCATCTCTGCTCAATGTTGCCAGTCCTTGCATATTGTAATTCCAGTCATCTGGCAAACTTAACATCAGCGATAATAGACCTTTCGCTTTCAATGTCAGATTCTTATTCTTGAAATGGTGATTACTCATTACCGTAAAATTCTTAGTTCTCTCTACACGAAAAATCTGTGCCATGCTCCCCACTTCCTTTCCAGACAGAAAAAGACGCAAGCCATATTCTTATGACTCACGCCTTTCTGCATAACTTACTTTTCTATTCTTCTGTTTCCAATTCCAATCTCTGTAAAATATCTCTTACAATACCTGCATCTTCAATCAGATTAATTCCAAAACATTTTTTACCTGCATCCTTCAAAGACGCACCCACATGATATGCTTTCGTTTTATCAAGAATTAAAAAACGATCATGAAATGCTCTTGTGTACTTCACATCCAGTTTAGGATACTGTGCATTAAAGTTATCTACATCTGTTTGAGATAATTTTGTCCGTTGCTGTGTATAAACTGTCACCGCCACATTTTCTTTCTTCTTTGACAAAATATTTAATGTTCCTACATCCACATATCCATCTACCAGAACAATTTCCATTTCTGCTTTCTGAATCAGTCCTATCAATAAGCTGAATGCATCATATATCTGACCATCAAAAAATATCTTTTGATTAGACTCCTCATGATCTGATATGTACTCAAAAATCTGTTCCAGTTTTTCATCTGTCTTTTTCTGATATTCCAGTTGTTTTAGCTCAACGTTACTAATCCTTTCAAACAAAAGTGCATTGTTGGCTATAAACCGTCGCATTTCTACAAATGCACGCATAATACCTATACTTACATTAATTGCCACCTCACTATGCAATACACTTGCAAGCATGGATATTCCCTGCTCTGTAAATACATACGGTAATGTACGTCTGCCACCATAACCATTTTCTGTTCCACTGCCATTTGAGATGCCAAATTGGCATTTCAAGTTTTCATATTCATCTTTTGTAAGCTGAAATCGAAAATCTTCTGGAAATCTGGCAATATTTCTTTTAACGGCTCTGTTTAACGCTCCCGTTTCTACCTGATAAAGCATTGCCAGATCACTATCCACCATGACTTGTTTGTTTCTTACTACATAAATCAGATTTTCAACGTCCGGTGGCATGATTTCAACTATTTGTGTTTCCACTGGTTCCATTTCTCTTACTTTCTGATCCGCCATTCCATCTCCTCTATAACTTGAAATGCCAGACTGGCATTTCAAGTTACTTTACCGCACAATCATTTCTTATGAGTTCCCAAAATCCATGTTCCCATTTTTCCCTATTTTTCTCATTCTGCCTACTGCTATTTTTCATACAATAATGAGGTCGCAATCCACGACCTCATCACCTTCATTTAAACATAAATCAATTCATTGAGAATAATCTCTTCTGCAATTGCTTTGTGTTGATTAGCAGCTCTTACCCAGGCAATCTGATCTTTCTCTTTATCCGGCAATGGTTCTTTTTCTTCTAACTGTTTCAGTATTACCTCTTCCCGTTCTCTGGCTGCCTTGTCCACTTCCAGAAGATGCTCTCCAATGGTATCCTGTAAAAGCATCACCTGATAGGTTGAATTTCGATAGTTTTTCAGATAATCTCTGCGAAGAAAACCATACTTGCCAAGTTGCTCCATCTGCTCACCGGATTTATAGGTGAGATTCGGGATCAGATATCCATTTACATTTGTATACGTTAATTCCATTTTATTAGCACTCTCCATTTCTCATCATTTTTTGACCACAAATTTACGACATTTACGACAAATCTGACACTGCTTTACAATACCAGACAAAATGACTGATGCCCCGGAAAGCCTGTAAAACAGGCACTTCCGGGATACACAAGACAGGACAAAAATCAACTTCCATTATCAAGTGATGAGTGCTAATTAATTTGCATTGCTCAGTCTACAATCCCCAATAACCAGTCTCTGGCATTAATACGTCGAATTCCCTCATATTGTTCTTCTGGTTCTTCATCCATTGTTAAGATAATCTTTGGATAATGATCTCGTATCGCCTGTAATGGTCTTAATTCTCTCAAAAGTGTATTTTCATCCTGTACAGTCAGTGCCACCTGGAAATATACTGTTCCCTTTTTATTCTGTGCCACAAAATCCACTTCATATGAATTGATTTTTCCAACATACACATCATATCCTCGACGTAACAATTCCAGATAGACTATATTTTCCAGAACATGTCCTGCATCTGCCTGCCTCGATCCTAAAAGCATATACCTCATTCCAATATCAACTATATAATATTTTTCAAGAGTTTTTAAATATTGTTTTCCCTTTATATTATAACGTTTTGCCTGATATATAATATAACTCTCGCTAAAAGCCTCCAGATATTTTTCCACCGTTTTTGTATCAATTTTTCGCCCTTCTGAGGTCATCGTATCTGCAATTTTTTTTGATGACAATGGATTTCCTATATTATCAAACACAAATCTTAAGACACTCTTAAGCATCATAGTATCTGTGATTTTTTTCCTGTTTATAATATCCTTTACAACAATCGTATTATAGATTCCTTCCAGATAATCTCTGATCTCATCTGGCTGATTTTTTAATTCCAGTGTAAACGGAAATGAACTGTTCTGCAAATACTCAGCATATTTGATTCCTCTGTCATTCATACTGCCAGTACTCTCCATATATTCCTTAAAAGACAACGGCAACATTTCAATCTGAATATATCTTCCTGAAATCATAGTTGCAATCTCACTGGACAACATATATGCATTGGAACCAGTCACATAAATATCTATGTTTTTTTTAATATAAAGACTGTCCAGCACTTTCGGAAAATCTGTTACATTCTGAACTTCATCAAGGAAAATATATGTCATTTTTCCATCAATCAGACGTTTCTTTAAATATTTATATAATTTCCTGTAATCTGTCAGTTCTTCATAATCAAGATCGTGAATTAAAAACTTTATCCTCACACGACTGAAGTCGCGTGCTTCCAGACGCTTT
>NZ_JAJDML010000078.1:0-10901 GCF_020594215.1 Blautia sp. DFI.1.216 | reverse complement strand
ATTTTGTTGAAGTTTCTTTATATTTTATTTTATCTAGCACAACAAGTTAAATTAACATTGCCTTTTTTATTCTCCTTCGCCGGATCTATCATAGTAATGCGGTGGAAACCTGGTTGCAGATTGATTTCATAAGGAGTCTTGGAAGCTTCATATAAAGTTCCTTCTTCCTCATCATCAATTAATATGCCAATTTTAGCCTTTGAATTCAAGATTTTATTATGTTTTAACGGATGAAACATTTTATCCATCATACTCATAGAATAATCCTTTGCCATTCTGCTTGAATCCTTTACTGTTAATACTAACTTTGCGCTCATGTTTTTTCCTCCATGTTCAAATGATTTATAACATATTTTACTATATTTCTGCTTTCGAGATTGATTAGGCACAAAAGTTAGACAAAATTCTCTGAATTTTCCGTCTAATTTCTACGCCTAATACACTCTTTTTAATTTTTTATGCTATGATAAAACAAACTTGTGAAATATTATTCACAAAATTATTTTCTCAGGAGGAAAACTAATATGAAGAAAAAGAAATGGTTTCTCGTAATCACAAGTATTCTGTTGATGCTTCTTGCATGCACTCAGATACAGGCCGCTGCTATTAAAGCACCTGCAAATATCAAAGTTACTGCTTCAAAAAAAGCAAGTGTTTCCATTAAATGGTCTAAAGTTTCTAATGCATCCGGGTATGAAATCTGGCGTGCCAATTCTGCAAAAGGAAATTATAGTAAAATCAAAACCATAAAAACAAAAAATACTACCAGCTATGCAAACAAAAAACTTTCTGCAGGACATTACTATTACAAAGTACGTGCTTATAAAACCGTAAATGGAAAAACTATTTACAGTAACTTTTCCAGATATAGCGGAACAACGGTCAAAGTACTTAACCTTATGAAAAATCTTCCGCCTTTAAGCCCATCATATGTCGGAAAATATTCTACTATTATCAACAAAATAGGTGGAATGCATAAAAAAAGCAATTCTGGTTATCCATCTTTCTATGCTGCCGGAAACAAGATGATCATTGGTGTAAATTATAATGCAAAATATTCCAAGAATCAGAAATATGTCTATATTTGCAATCGCGGAAATTACGGTGTAGGTATCGGTGGAATGCAGCTTGGAATGACACTTTCCAAAGCTACTGCTATTCTTAATAAAAATGGCCTAAGAAGCTTTAACAATCCGACTGTATTCTGGTGGGGAAATGCTGCAAGCATCACCCTGACTATAAAAAATAACATTGTAACAGGCTTTACATATGCCTGTGCACCAACTTGCGATTAAACATCTACTCACTGTTTATTACTTTTCATAATTAAAGCAGATAAATTCATTGATTCGATTAAATTTTACAGGAGGCATCTATGAAAAATAAAAATACAGGGTTTAAACATCTTGTTCTGCTATTTGCTTTCATCCTTTGTCTTTTTAGCTGTGTATCAGCAAAAGCCGCCAACTATTATTATGAGGATGGCTATAAATACACACTCTCCCTTGGAAAAGCAACAATTATAAGCTATGTTGGGTCTGATACAGATCTTACAGTCCCCTCTATCTTAAATGGAAAACCTGTTGTTAAAATTGAATCCTCTGCATTTGCTAATAACAAAAACCTGTGTTCTGTAATATTGCCTGATACGATCACATCCATGGGAATCAGTGTATTTGCACAGTGCGAAAATCTTAAGTCTATTCATTATCCAGAGGGTCTTGACCGAATTTATTATCGTACATTCGCAGGCTGTCACAACCTTACTAAGGTAAACATTTCTTCAAATATAAAAATTATAGAAGACAGTGCTTTTGCAGGATGCACTTCTCTGACATATCTGGATTTACCTAAAGTAAAAGAAATTGGCGAATACAGTTTTGCAAACTGCACGTCACTATCAGAAGTTATCTTCCATAAGGGTTTTACCTATGTTGGCTCTGCATCGTTCAAAAACTGTACCAATTTAAAAGATGTAACTCTGCCCCTCGGAACACAAACAATCAGTTACAGTGCCTTTGAAGGTTGCAAAGCTCTAAGACATATTGATTTTCCCTCAACCCTTGTATTCCTGAAAAGTGCTTCCTTTAAGGATACAGGACTTGTCCATATTATTGTTCCCCCTTCTGTAACACATGAGGAACAAAGTGTCTTCCTGAATTGTAAAAATCTGGAAGAAGCCGAGTATCACGGCAAAGTTATAGAAGGATTTACTTTCGCAAACTGTACAAACTTAAAAAAACTAATCATCGGTCCAGAAGTAACCTACATCGGCTCCAGTGTTTTTGATGGCACTACACAATTAGAAACCTTGCAGATTCCTGCAACTACCAATCTGCATAGCCGGGTGTTTATAGGTGCAGAAGCACTTCATACCATCTACGGTGTTAAGAACAGCCCGGTAGAAATAGCTGCAAATAATGCCGGACTCAACTTTGTTCCTGTAAAAGATCACTCAATCAAACTAAATAAAAAGCAACTTACTCTTTATACTGTCAAAGGCAAAAATTCTGCTGTATTAAAATCAGTCATCTCTGGCAGTACATCAACGCCAACCTGGAACAGTTCAAATACAAAAGTAGTTCAGGTCAACGCCACTGGAAAAGTGACAGCCAAAGGTGCAGGAACCGCTTATGTCACAGTAACTCTGGGAAATAAAAGTGCTTCCTGTAAAATTACTGTAAAAAAGCCAGTTCTCAACCTGAAAAATAAAGCAATAACACTGAAAAAAGGAAGCAGCTATACCATCTCCTGTTCTGCAGTTCCAACAGGTAAAATCACATATAAAAGCTCAAATACTAAATGCGTAACAGTAAACACTAAAGGAAAAATCACTGCCAGACAAAAAGGAACAGCTACTGTCTCGATAAAATGTAATGGAATTACTCAAAAACTAAAAGTGACAGTAAAATAAAAAATTTTCTTCAAAAAACTCATTGTTCGGAGGAAAGTCAATGAAAAAACTATTAAAAAAACACTTCTCATTTATTATCGCAGTATTAATGGTTATTTCTCTAATAATCATTCCACGTACTGCTCAGGCAGCTTCCGTAAAACTGAATAAAACTAAACTAACAATGAATGTTGGTGGTGTTTATCACCTCAAGGTAAGCGGGACAAACAAAAAAGTTACCTGGTCCAGCACTGACAGTAAAGTTGCATCTGTTTCTTCTGGAAAAGTAAAAGCAAAGAAAACAGGTACCGCAACAATTACAGCCAAAATCGGCTCTAAAAAACTGAAATGTCAGATTAAAATAAAAGATCAAAGAGCCTTATATGAAAAGGTTCTGCTCCAGTCTGGCGGAAAGTGTTTCTATCTAATGGATATTGACAGAAATGGAACCCCTGATCTGATTGTATCAAGCAACCGTGGAGTTATTGTAGATTATTCTGTATATACCATAAAAAATGGCAAAGTAATCTATGCCGGTCAGTGTTCCGGAAAAGGGATGAATTATCAAATTTTACAGTATAACACTCACTACAATGGAATACATATAAGCTGGTGGACCAACGGAGTAGGTGGTTCCGGTTCTGCATTATGGACTTTGTCCGGTTCTAAACTTGTCAGCACATCAAGGGCATACTGTTCTGTTGCTGGTTTTCAAACCGGTAAAGATGAACAGCATATGAAAAATGTAAGCCAGGCTTCTTTCAATTCTTACTGTGATAAACATTTTAGAAATTGTAAACAATATACTATGTGGTCCAATACCAGTGAAAACAGGATAAAACACTTGAAATAACTCTGTTAAGATGAATTTGTATTCTCATCAGATGGCAGATTCACAATTATTCAATCTTATCCCTAAAACACCTGCTATTGATGCTGATATATTTTATCAGCTATCAACAAGCAGGTGTTTTTATCACATATTTTTCTACTTTTCAGATACTTACTTTCTTTAATATGAACTTTTATATTCGTACTTCTTCATCTGTCTTAAGCAATGCACTCTTAGCCAGCTGATCTGCCTCTTCATTGTAGTGATTGCCCGTATGAGCTGCTATTTTACAAAAAGAAATCTTTACTTTCTTTCCTGCTTCCTGCATATGAGCAGCATATTTGCTGGTCAGAGGTGTTTTGGCTCTCCATACACCTGTTACCCATTTCTCTACCCCTTCGTAATCATAGCGGATTTCCACAGCTGGATATTTGTTTTCTATGGCCCAGTTTACTGCAGTCATGGAACCAAGCATCTCTCCTGCCACATTTCGGATCGCGACTCCTGCAGAATCACTGCCGCTGCCGGATTTACGGATTTCCTGTCCGTCCGGTGTAAGGATCACACAACCAAAGGCATATCTGCCAATACTTTTCTCGAAACTTCCATCTACATAAGCAATGACCATATTTTCAGGTACTTCCACGATTCCTGCCGCCTCTTTTGCTTTATCACCAGATACATTTCCTGTTGTCTCCATGTTCAGAAAAGCCAATGCTTCCTCTTTCTCTGTAAATCCCCGAAACTCAGCTCCTGAATATCCGCTTACTGCCTTCTGGCACTCCGCCCATGTAGCAAAAAGTCCTGTTTTATGTCCCTTGCGTACTGCATATATTTTCTTCTTTGCCATAAAATCCTCCTGAACAATCAATATTTTGACTCACATTACTTTACTATATTTTGGTTAATACTATATAATCTTTCTTTCTATCAGGCAAGTTATACAATGGAAATTTCTCAAAAAAATAACGTGCAGATACATTTTGAAATCGAGATAAACCTTCAAGCCTGAAGTTATCTGTCGACTTCGATGTTTCTGCACGTTTTTTATAAGAACAGATATTTTTAATCAATATCCTACCTGTAGCAATCACATAAAATACTGCATTATTCTTTATCTTATAAAGCTTTATAATACAGTTTCACAATATCCTGCTTTCTGGAGGATCTTGGATTTACTGCAATATTCCCGCTCTTCATAGCATCATCTGCCATGGCATCAATCTTGCTTTCAATCTCCTCATCCGAAATCTCTTCTCCCTTCTTTGCCTGGCGGATGGCTGTGATCAGGTCTTCCGGGATTCCGATATCTTCGTTTAATTCCCGGATGGCATCCATCAGCATCAGCGGTTCGAATTCATCCTCATATGCAGGGATCGGACTGATATAATTATAAATCTTCAGATATCTGCCATGATCTGCCAGCGCATTATATTCTGCGATCACGGGAAGAAGAACTGCATTTGCCACTCCATGTGCTACATTAAAGAAAGCACTTACCGGATGACTCATGGCATGGACATTTCCAAGTCTTGCAAAGGAAAAGGCGATTCCTGCAAAAAGAGAACCTGTAAGCATTGCTTCTGCTGCCTCCAGATCTGTACGTCTTGCCACAAAACGGCGGATATTTCCACCGATCAGCTCCATTGCTTTCTCTGCCATTGCGTCAGAAAAAGGAGATGCTGCTGTGGAAACATAAGCCTCCTCCGCATGAATAAATGCATCGATTCCGCAGGCTGCTGCCACAGATGCCGGAGCAGAAGTGAGAAGCTCAGGATCCAGGATTGCATATGCAGGAAGAAGTTCATAACTGAATACTGTCAGCTTATAATCTCTGCTGTGGTCAGTGATAACAGAAAATGCCGTAACCTCTGAGCCGGTTCCCGCAGTAGTCGGGATTGCGATCAGCGGAACAATTTTTCCGGGAACCTTATGTGCCCCCTCATATTCTGTAATACTGCCGCCATATTTAGCCGTAACTCCCACTGCTTTTGCCACATCCATAGGAGAACCACCGCCCAGCGCAACGATAAAATCTGCGCCGGAATCCTTATACGCTTCTGTCGCTTTTTCCACTGTGGTGACAGACGGATTGGCTTCTACATCTGTAAAAATATCCACTGCCATTCCGGCGTCTTTCAGATAATCCGCCGCCTTATCCACAACTCCCATTTTCCGGAGAGTTGGTCCTGAGATCAGCATTGCATGAGAACCTCCAAGCTTTTTGGCACATTCCGGAAGCTTCGCCAGAGTACCTGCACCGACTGTAATATTCTGAGGAATAAAAAATTCAAATGGATTCATTAATTTTTGCCTCTTTTCCTGTATTTTTTCAATATTGCAATGTGCAGGGCATCTACCCTGCACAAATTCAAAACTCAGTTACCCAAAATAATTGTCATGTCATTTATAGCGTTATGCCATAGAGGAAAGCACCCTGTCAATAGCCGCATCGATTACCACATCAAGCTCTTCATCATCAGCCTCCGGCATAAGACTTGCTGCATCCTCATCAGAGATCAGTTCAATAAGTTTACCAAAGTCTTCTTTATATTTACGTTTACAGATCGCATAAAATACAACTCCAAGTAAACTCCAGCTACCTACCATAAGCCATTCCTGAAATACCAGACTTCCACCGGAACCCGGAATACAGTAAACCAGAAGCATCAGCCCTGACATGACTACTGCCATAAAACCTACAAATTTGTAGTGGCCTACTTTGTAAGGTCTTGCCATATCCGGTTCCTTTTTACGAAGGATTAGGAAAGAGACAGAGACCATACAGTATGCAAGGCAGCATCCGAAGTTACCTGCATCACAGATCCAGACCATCATTGTTCTTCCTGCAAAAGGAGCCAGCATAGTCAGGGCACCGATCAGATACAGAGAATTAACCGGAGTTTTGTGCTTCGGATGAAGCTTTGCAAAAAACGGAGGAATCATGTAGGATTCTGCCATAGAGTACATGGCACGGGAACCACCAAGGAGGAAGGAGTTCCATGATGTAATAATACCACACATTCCACCTACAATGATAACCTTGGCCATAATCTTTGTCCCGAAAGCCTTGGCCATGGCATCTGCTGTTACAAGTCCTGTTCCCTGCTGAGACTCAATAATCTCTGCCGGATTCAGAATATAACCTACTGCAAGAATAACCAGTGCGTAAAATACAACAGCCAGCACAACAGAGAGGATCATCATTTTACCGATTTTTTTCAGCGGAACATTGATTTCCTCTGCTGCCTGTGGGATAACGTCAAAACCAATAAAGAAAAACGGAGTGATAACTGCAACCTTAATAATACTTTTCATTGCTTCGCCAGTACCGTTTCCAACAAACATCTGTCCCTGAAGATTATCCACACTTCCTGTAACCACAGAAGCTACGATCAGAATAATTCCGGCACCGCCGATAATACAGGTAAGAACAGTCTGCAGAACTGCCGCAGTCTTTGCTCCATTAATGTTAATTATCATAATAAGAAAAGCAATCACAATCGCCACGATCAACCAGGATGCATAAACATCAAAGCCTGCAACTGTATAGAGATATCCTTTCAGGAACCCCGGCCACAGATAAGTGATGATTGTGGGAAATGCACATGCCTCAAAGCAGGCAACACTTACATATCCAAGAATAATCGCCCAGGTACAGATAAAAGAACCTGTGGAGCCCATTGCCCTGTAGCTGAATACATGCTCACCACCACACTGAGGCATGGCCGCTGTAAGCTCTGCATAGGTCAGGCCTACAAAGAAGATCATGATTCCACCGATTGCAAATGCAATAGCTGCACCAAGCACACCACCGGATTCAATCCAGTTACCGGAAGAAACTACCCAGCCCCAGCCGATCATGGCGCCAAATGCAATTACAAGTATGTCCCATGCACCAAGTACTTTGTCAAATTCAGATGTTTTCTGTTCCATAGGTCAGGCCTCCTTTTTTCCGTATTTTTTTGCGATCAGGTCTTCCAGATATTCTGCTGTTCCCTGAATTCCCAGAAAATCACTGTTAATAAGAATATCCCTGTTATGTCTGTCACCGCGGTTACTTCCTGTCAGTGCCAGATGTCTCTTATGATAACGTTTATCCTTCTCATCCAGCAGAAGCTTTGCATCCTTTTCCGAAAGATTATGGCTTTCCATAATGTTATGAATGCGAACATCATTAGGTGCATAAATAAATGCTCTCACTAGCTGGATTCCTTCTGTATCTTTCAGAATATAATCTGCAGACCGTCCTATGATTACGCAGGCTTCTTTCTGAGCCAGCTTCCGGATAATCTGCTTCTGTACATGAATGGCGCGGTCTGTCAGATCCGCATATTTGGAAAAGGAACCTCTCACATCACCCTGTGCACCTTTACCTGCGATGGTTCCGCCTTCCTCTACTCTGTCCATAATGTCTGTAGGGATGCCTACCTCTTTGATAATCTCATCCACAAGATCACGATCATAAAACTTAATCCCCAGATCCTGTGCAATCTTCTTACCGATGGCATTGCCCTTGGCTCCATATTCGCAGCCAATCGTAATTACCAGATGTTTCATGCTCTTCCCTCTCACACTCAAATTTTTATCAGATTCTCAAACATTTGAAATCCGCTGATTTGCTATGTAAATCGCTACTTTCTCATGTTTGGCAGGTCCCAAGTTCAAAAGTCTTATCGTGCAGGCACGAACGACTTTTTGACCTTTTGGCCCTGATATCATAAAAGGGCGCACGAATATAATTCGTGACGCCCTTGTCCTTACTGTATCACTCCGTTGCCGGATTTTTATTTTTCCAGAGATTTAATTGTATCTTCGATGATTGCTACAGCTTTGTCGCACTCTTCTTCTGTAACAATAAGCGGTGGAATCATACGGATGATATGCGCTCCGATAGCTGTGATCAGAAGATGTCTGTCAAGACAACCATGTTTTACATCCACTCCGCCAATAGTATCATCAAATTCCACACCTACCAGAAGTCCCTGATGTCTTACTTCTTTTACATGAGGAAGCTTCTCAAGCTTAGCTGCAAAGTAATCGCCAACCTTCTTTGCATTTCCAGCCAAATCTCTGTCCAGAAGCTCATTCACCTCAGCCAGTGCAGCTGCACAGCTTACCGGATGTCCGCCGAATGTAGTTCCATGGGAACCTGCTGTGAAAGCTTTTGCAACCTCTGCTGTTGCACAGATGGCACCGATTGGCATTCCCCCACCCAGAGCCTTTGCCATAGATACGATATCCGGTTTGATACCATAATTCATATAGGACATAACAGCACCTGTTCTGCACCATCCTGTCTGTACTTCATCGATCAGAAGAAGCATATCGTTCTCATCACAGAATTTACGAAGTCCCTGCATGAATTCCATTGTTGCAGGATGTACGCCACCCTCGCCCTGTACAGGCTCAACCATAATGGCAATTGTGTTCTCTGTACATGCATCCTTGAAAGCCTGAAGGTCATTGTACGGTGCATAGGAGAAACCATAAGTCATAGGTCCGAATCCAACCTGGCATCCATTACCCGGCTGACCTGTTGCAGACATGGCACCAAAGGTTCTTCCATGGAATCCCATCTTTGCAGTTACGATATGATAACGGTTTGGACCATACTTTTCAATACCATATTTACGGGCCATTTTGATCATTGCCTCGTTAGCCTCTGTACCGGAGTTCTGATAGAAAATCTTGTCCATTCCGATTGTTTCACAGACCTTCTCAGCAAGCAGCGCCTGCGGGATTGTGTATGGATAGTTGAATGTATGCATAATATCATCTAACTGATCCTTTGCAGCAGCTACAACCTTAGGGTTACAGTTTCCTGCGCTGTTTACTGCAATACCAGCATAAAAATCAAGATATGGGGTTTTATTCTCATCATAAATGTACATGCCCTCTGCTGTCTCTGCAAGGAAATCAAATCTCTCATAAGTCTCGATCATGTACTTGTTTACTTTGTCCTTAATGTCCTGAAAAGTTAATCCTGTGTCTTTTAATTTCATAGCTGTGCCCTCCTGCATCCTTAAGATAATAAAAAAAGCAAAGACAAACTGACCCGTATGGGTAAGCGCCTTTGCTTAACTTTTTCTGTGTATTATTTTGCACATCCTTACAATATCACTGCCCTTATGATTTGTCAACATGTTTTTTTGAACATTTACATTTTTTACAGAAAGATCGTTACTGAAAACGGAGTGAACAGTAACGAAAGCTCTGTGTTCTCCTTATTGTATATCCAATATTTCCTGCATATTCGTGCGATAATAAAGGTTTCTCAACAATTCATAACAACACAGCCTCTTCATGAAATGGCAGACTGACAAACCATTACATATATCCTTTCTTTTCAGATATTCATTTTCTGGTGTATCTTTTTCATTGTTTTGTGCATTATATTGTACATTTTACACTCATACTTCGGATAAAATCACCTGCTTCACTACTCAGTTCTACACTATGGTAATCCACCTGCGGCAGACCGCTTCAGCAACAAAACTCCTGATACAACTGCATCAATGATAATCCAGAAAAAAACAGGTACAGCAGGCTTTCTCCTTCCCTGTGTTCCGATAGACATGCTCCTGATCCGTTTCAAACTTAAACACCTGATCTCTGTGGATTTCATACTTCTCACCATGACATTCCAGAGTAAGCACACCCTCCATAACAGCCAGATATTCTCTTGTCTTCTCCCCATGGCTGCCACTGATATAAACACCACCCGGTTCCACCTCAATCCGGTACACCTCCACCAGACGGGTATCCTCATAAGGCAGACAGGTCCATACCCTGTACTGTCCTGCTACCTCCTTGGTAGGAACCAGTTCTGCCGGTGTCACCAGACAACAGTCCACTCTCGGCGGCTGTATCAGCTCCTGAAACTCTATCCTCAGACCACTGGTAATCTTCCCCAGCACACCCAGAGAAGGATTGGCAGTCCCTCTCTCAATCTGAGCCAACATGCTCTTACTCACTCCCGTCTGCTCAGACACCTGATCCAGACTCATACTCTTGGATTTCCGAATCCTCTTCAGATTCACCGCCACATTATTCGATAAATAATCCATATGTCCCCTCCGTTACTGAAAACTTATAAAAAGTTATAAACTTCTATGTTACATTCCTACTTCAACGAGTATGCTTTTGATGATATAAATATCAATCTACTCACAA
>NZ_JAJDML010000077.1:0-11244 GCF_020594215.1 Blautia sp. DFI.1.216 | reverse complement strand
GTGTATTGATGGAAAATGAAATTTGCCGAAAGGTGTGTGAAAAGAATAAATATAACAGTTGGATGAATCTGATTGGACAGTATTGTGTTTCAAGGACTTAAAGACGAAAAAAGTTGTTGGAGAGAAATAATTTCCAGCAACTCTGTCTTTAATGAATAGAGTTCATTTTTTTATTCAACTATTCCCATGATATATACAATATGTAAATTTGCAATTCAAATATCAGTTTATGCTAAGTACAATAATAATAATAATTACTATTATTGATAAGAGAATAATTATCATGTATAATACAGATATACAAGAAACAAAGTGTTAGAAAAATTGCTAGGAACTTGGTAACAAAAATAAATCGACATTGAAAAGGGAAAATGACTATGATAAAATATGAATGTGAACCATGTGGATATATTTATGATCCGGCAGTAGGAGATCCAGACGCTGGTATCGATCCAGAAACTGCATTTGAGGATATTCCAGATGACTGGACATGCCCAATCTGCGGATTAGGAAAAGATGTTTTCGTTCCTGTAGAAGACTAAGCAGAAAATGCAGGTACGAAACTGCCAGACATTAAAAGATCCTAAGAGAACATATAAAAGAAATGGAGGTCAAATTATGACTTACGATTTAAACATTACCTTTGATGACAATTTAGTAACAGGAAATGAAACAATTGATACCCAGCATAAAGAATTGATCGACCGTATCCAGAACTTTGTAACTGCCTGTCAAAATGGCGACAGCAAAGTAAAAGCAATCAAAATGCTGGATTATCTGGATGAATATACTGACTTTCATTTTAAAGAAGAGGAAAAGCTTCAGGAAAAATCCGGTTATCCAGAGCGTGAAAAACATTATGAAAAACATGAAGAGTTTAGAAAGACAATTCAGGAACTGTATGAATACCTTCAGGAGTATGAAGGACCGACAGATCGGTTCAGTGAACTTGTACAGAAAAATGTAATCGACTGGCTGTTTGGACACATTAAAACATATGACCGCTCTGTGGCAAAATTTATCTTTATGAAACAAAATCCAGACCGATGCTAAAATAAACCAGGGAACGAGTTCATTCAGAATGTAGACAACGTGATGAAGTAAACTAGGGGCTGTCACAATGCAGCCCCTTTCCTGTTATAGCGATATTCTAGGTAATATATTGCGCTGGCATGACATATTATTTTACTACTACTATATGGGAAGAGCAAGTAGCTCTTCTTTTTTTGTCCTTTTTATCCAATTTTAAGTTGTAAAGTCTCTTTTCATGCCAACAGAAATATGCTAAATTGATTTTATAGAACAAGATATAATTCCACTTATATATCGGAGGAAAATGAATGAGAGAGAAAACTATATATGAGAAGATTGCAGAAAAGTATAACACAACACCAGAAGAAGTACGCAGAGAAATGCAGATAGCCATAGATGCAGGATTTGATAATCCTGACCCGGCTGTGCAGGAAGAATGGAAGAAAATGACACTTAAAGGAGACAGGCCCATACCGGAAGAAGTAATCAATTACGCAGTAAAAAAATTAAAAGGAAATTAAAAATATGAAGAAAAAGATAATTGCAGTAATTTCAGGAACAGCAATCTTGATAATTGCTGCAGGAAGTATTTATGGGAAATTTGAATCCAGTCATAAAGAAGGCGAACCAGATGTAGTTGGAACTTTTTCTGTAAATCGGGATGAAAATATAACCGTGGTCGCAAATAGGGAAGATATTGAGGATAGAGAAGCGTTTGCAAGAAAACTTTTGCAGATGTACAAGGATGATTCTTTTCATTCGACAAAATTCTCCACAGACAGAGGATATGCGACGAGCATTGATATGCACATCTATTTATGGAAAGAGGATATTGAAGACGGGGAATCGGTAATGACAGCCGAATATAGACCTGTAGAATACGGAAAGGACTATGATATTGTCAATAATCCTGATAAATTTCAACTATATATAGATGGAAAAGAGATTAAATAGTAATCTCCTGAAAGCAAGCTTTTTGTCAATTATTTCAAAGAAAAATTAAAGGATAACAATACATAGTTTTGACAATGATATTTTGAAAAATTTTATAGGAATGCTCTATTATCAAATTGACATAGGAATATGGTAGCGTATAATTAGAATTGAATACACTGAAAAAATGGAGGAATTACATGAAAGCACATAAATATTGGTCAGTAGGAGCATTGATCACAATGATTGGAACTTTTTATACAGGATATAAAGGGTTAAAAGCAGCACACAAATACTTTGCATTTGGCTCTCTGATATGCATGATTATGGCAGTCTATTCTGGTCATAAAATGATTTCGGGTAATAAAAGAACAAGAAAACAGGTGAAAAATACAAAAGCGGAGGAATAGTAAATGTTAGAGTTAGGAATAAAAGCACCGGATTTTGAATTGCCGGATCAGAACGGAGAAGTGCATAAATTAAGCGATTATGCAGGAAAAAAGTGATCTTATATTTTTATCCAAAGGATAATACGCCAGGATGTACGAAGCAGGCATGTGGCTTTTCTGAGCGTTATCCACAGTTTACTGAGAAGGGAGCTGTTATTCTCGGAGTAAGCAAGGACTCTGTAGCGTCTCACAAGAGATTTGAAGAAAAATACGGACTGGCATTTACGCTATTAGCAGATCCGGAGCGTAAAGTTATTGAAGCATATGATGTCTGGAAAGAAAAGAAAAATTATGGCAAAGTCTCTATGGGAGTAGTAAGAACCACATATCTTATTGATGAACAGGGGATTATTATAAAGGCAAATGATAAAGTCAAGGCTGCAGATGATCCTGAAAATATGCTCAAGGAATTAGATTAATGAAGATAATATTATCCCCTGCTAAAAAGATGATTACAGATACTGACAGCATAGCGCCGGATGGATTGCCTGAATTTATTGAAAAGACGACAGAGATACAAAGTTGGTTGAAAAGTAAGTCAAAAGAAGAACTGAAGACTATTTGGAAATGTAATGACAAAATTACAGAACAGAACTTCAATAGATTGGAAAACATGGATCTTTATCATTTACTTACCCCAGCTGTCTTATCATATGAAGGAATTGCTTTTCAATATATGGCTCCATCTGTGTTTGAGGACAGTCAGTTCGAGTATGTACAAAATCATTTGAGAATAATATCTGCATTTTATGGTGTGTTAAAACCAAGGGATGGTGTGACGCCTTATCGTTTGGAAATGCAGGCGAAGGTTGGAATAGGAGAAACAAAAAATCTGTATGAGTACTGGGGAGATTTATTATACCGCTCAGTGATTGATAACAGCAGGATTATAATCAATCTGGCATCGAAAGAATACTCTAAGTGCATAGAAAAATATCTGACACGACAGGATAGATACATTACGATTACATTTTGTGAGTTATCAGGAGATAAACTGGTGACAAAAGGTACATATGCTAAGATGGCCCGTGGTGAAATGGTTAGGTTCATGGCTGAAAACAGAATTGAAAATCCTGAGGATATTAAGAAATTTGATAGACTAGGCTATTCATTCCGCTCTGATTTATCATCAGATGCAGAATATGTTTTTGAACGGAAAACAGAGATAACATCTTGTTAAAAAGATACTTGTTATGGGTATTTTTTTAATAAAGTAATTCGATTTTTCTTAAAAAATCATTACCATAACGATTATGATATTATATTTAAAGGTATTTGTCCAAAATATAGAGAAAGTAAATGAATAGCATAGTTATTGAAATGAATATTATTTAAGGTTAGAGATAAATTATGAAATGAAGACAAACAAGAAAAGTAAAAATTTAATAGGTATTATACAGAGTTTCCTTATATTGATATTGGTAGTTCTTATTATTTTTATGATGATTCAGATTAGTAGGCTGCAGGGAACAGCACGCGTAATAAATTATGCCGGTCTGGTACGTGGAGCTACGCAGCGCGAAATAAAATTAGAAATTACAGGAAACCAAAATGACGAATTAATTAAATATTTGGATGATATTCTTCTTGGATTGAGATATCAGGATGGACATTATGACCTGGTAAAACTCAATGACGAAGAGTATCAGGAAAAACTGCAAATCCAGAGTGATTACTGGGATAAATTAAAAACAGAAATTGAAGCAGTAAGAAACAAGGGATACGAAAATACAGACATTGTTAATATGAGTGAAATATATTTTACGATGGCAGATGAAACTGTCTCTGCCGCAGAAAGTTATTCAGAAAAAATCGCTGTAAAGATTCGTACCATAGAGCTTTTGTCGGCACTTGATATGTTGAGTCTGGTGATATTGGTTATTATGCAGACTCTAAAGGCAATGCAGATGGCAATGCAAAACAGACTGCTGGAACAAAAAGCATTCGTAGATGCCCATACTGGACTGCCAAATAAAAATGCCTGTAATGAGCTACTTAATAAAAAAGATATAATTACAGATTCTACAGCATGCATAATGTTTGATTTAAATAATCTAAAAACTGTAAATGATACAATGGGACATTCCGCAGGAGATCAGTTGATATTGAATTTCGCAAAGCTCTTGTGCAGTGTCATTCCAGAAAAGGATTTTGTTGGAAGATATGGCGGAGATGAGTTTATAGCAGTTATTTATCATACGAGCGAGGCGGAAATTAAGGAGATATTAAAATCATTGTCAAGAGAAAAAGAGAGATTAAATAGTTGTGAAAATCAATTACCAATCGACTATGCATGCGGATGGGCATTATCCTCCGATGATATGGCGTGTACAATGCAGATGTTATTGGATGATGCAGATGCTTATATGTATAAGAATAAACAGTTATGTAAGAAATATAATTAGCACTCAGCTCAGAGTAGATGAATCTTCTTAAATATAATCGATGTATGTGACGTTTGCGGATGGGAATATGATGAAGAGGAAGGTTATCCTGAAGGTGGTATTGCACCAGGAACAAAGTGGGAGGACGTTCCAAAAGATTTTGAATGCCCATTATGTAATGTTGGAAAAGATCAGTTTTCAGAAGTTGAATAAAATTCTGATTATTTAAATACGGATAGATAAACAAAAACCCTGGTGCGTGTGAGCAACAGGGTTTTTTATTGCGATAGTTTGTGATGATATCACAGAAAATGATTTACCTTTTGCTTATAATGTAACTACAAACAAAGTAAGGAGGTAGTCTAAATGAGATTAAAAGATAAAGTTGCAATCATTACGGGTGGAAGCCGTGGTATAGGATTTGCTACAGCTGATAAATTCTTGAAGGAAGGTGCTTCAGTTGTGTTGGCAGCAAGTTCACAGGAATCGGCAGATGTTGCTGTAGATAAGTTAAAAGAAAAATATCCCAATGCAATAGTTGCTGGAATTAGTCCAAATCTGGCAAGCATGGAGTCTGTCAGAAAGGCTTTTAAAGAGGCAACTGAAAAATATGGATGTGTCGACATACTGGTAAATAATGCAGGGATTTCAGAAAACACCTCATTTATGGATTATACAGAGGAGACTTTTGATAAAGTCATGGATCTAAATGTAAAAGGAGTATTTAATACTACTCGTGTAGCAGCAGAATGTATGGTGGCAAGAGGCAAGGGGGTCATTCTCTCAACTTCTTCCATGGTGAGTATTTCGGGACAGCCAAGTGGGTTTGCTTATCCGGCATCGAAGTTTGCAGTAAACGGATTGACTGTATCATTAGCAAGAGAACTAGGACCTAAAGGTATTCGTGTTAATGCTGTTGCACCTGGGATTACAGAAACTGATATGATGAAGGCCGTGCCAAAGGAAGTTATCGAACCTATGATTGAAAGAATTCCATTGCGTCGTCTTGGACAGCCAGAAGATATTGCCAATGCGTTTGTGTTTCTTGCTTCAGATGAGGCGAGTTACATTACAGGTGTTATATTAAGTGTAGATGGTATGGCAAGAAGTTAAGTTAATGAGGTATGGTGATGTAATCACGGAAAATAAATGAAATTAAGACTATAATAAATCTACAAAAAGATAAGGAGGACTGTAAAATGTCTGCTATTAATATCAATAAAAATAATTTTCAGAACGAAGTACTGAATTCAGATAAACCCGTTCTTTTAGATTTTTGGGCATCTTGGTGTGCGCCTTGCCGCATGGTAGTACCTATTGTAGAGGAGATTGCAAGTGAGCGTAGAGATATTAAAGTTGGAAAGATTAATGTAGATGAAGAGCCTGAACTGGCAAATAAGTTCAGTATTATGAGCATTCCGACTTTAGTGGTTATGAAGAATGGGAAGATTGTACAGCAGGTTTCAGGGGCGAGACCTAAGAATGCGATTTTAGAAATGCTTTAGGGAGGTGTGCTAATGGGATTTTTTGATCTCTTTAAACAGTCGAATATTAATCAAGGCATAGAAGAATATAAAAGGACTGGTGATGCAGTTCTGCTGGATGTACGTACACCGCAGGAATATCAGGAAGGACATATACCAGAAAGTAAAAATGTGCCGTTGCAGCAACTTGACAATATTGCTTCTGTAGCGAAGAATAAGGATATCCCACTGTTTGTATACTGTTATTCCGGTTCACGAAGCCGCCAGGCAACTGGGATACTGCAACGAATGGGATATTCTAAAGTAAATAATATCGGTGGCATTGCAGCTTACTCAGGAAAGGTGGAAAAATAAGATGAAGGTAATAATTGTAGGAGGTGTAGCCGGAGGAGCTACAGCCGCAGCAAGAATACGCAGACTGAATGAGCATGCTGAAATTACTGTGTTCGAAAGATCCGGATACATATCCTATGCAAATTGTGGACTTCCATATTATATTGGAGACGTGATCACAGACCCGGAAGAACTTACACTACAGACACCAGAGAGTTTTTTTAAACGCTTCCGTATTAACATGAAAATTCATCATGAAGTTATCTCCATACATCCGGAACGTAAAACGGTTTCAGTGAAAAATTTAGAGAATGGTGATATATTTGAAGAAAAATATGATAAGCTGATCCTCTCTCCAGGTGCAAAGCCAACACAGCCGAGACTTCCCGGAGTAGGTATTGATAAACTTTTTACACTTCGTACTGTAGAAGACACTTTTCGGATAAAGGAATATATAAATAAGAATCATCCAAAATCGGCTGTATTGGCAGGTGGCGGTTTTATTGGTCTGGAACTGGCAGAAAATTTGAGGGAGCTTGGCATGGATGTTACGATTGTCCAGCGGCCTAAGCAGCTGATGAACCCTTTTGACCCGGATATGGCATCCATGATCCATAATGAAATGAGAAAGCATGGGATAAAACTGGTACTGGGCTATACGGTAGAAGGATTTAAAGAAAAAGACAACGGAGTGGAGGTCCTGTTGAAAGATAATCCATCCCTTCAGGCTGATATGGTAGTTCTGGCAATCGGAGTCACACCAGACACAGTATTAGCAAAAGAAGCCGGTCTGGAACTTGGCATCAAGGAAAGTATTGTAGTGAATGACAGAATGGAAACCTCTGTACCGGATATTTATGCTGCAGGTGATGCAGTTCAGGTAAAACATTATGTTACGGGTAATGATGCGCTGATTTCTTTGGCAGGACCAGCCAATAAACATGGCAGAATCATCGCTGATAATATTTGTGGCGGTGATAGTCGTTACCTGGGCAGTCAGGGAAGCTCCGTTATAAAAGTGTTTGATATGACAGCAGCCACTACAGGTATCAATGAAACCAATGCCAAAAAGTCAGGATTAGAGGTAGATACAGTAATTCTTTCTCCTATGAGTCATGCCGGTTACTATCCTGGTGGAAAAGTGATGACCATGAAGGTGGTTTTTGAAAAAGAGACTTATCGTTTGCTTGGCGCTCAGATTATTGGATATGAAGGAGTTGATAAACGTATTGATGTGCTGGCAACAGTAATTCATGCAGGTCTGAAGGCAACCCAGCTGAAGGATTTGGATCTCGCATATGCACCGCCTTATTCCTCTGCCAAGGATCCTGTAAATATGGCAGGATTCATGATAGACAATATAGCAAAAGGTACCTTAAAACAATGGCATCTGGAAGATATGGATAAGATTTCTAGAGATAAAAGTGTTGTGTTGCTGGATGTGAGAACTGTAGGTGAATTTAACAGGGGGCATATGGATGGATTCAAAAACATTCCTGTAGATGAACTAAGGGAACGTATCAATGAAATCGAGAAGGGAAAGCCTGTTTACCTGATATGCCAGAGTGGGCTGCGAAGTTATATTGCCAGTCGTATTCTGGAAGGAAATGGGTATGAAACATACAACTTCTCCGGCGGATTTCGCTTCTATGATGCAGTTGTCAATGACCGTGCGCTGATTGAAAAGGCATATGCATGTGGTATGGATTATTAAAAATAATCATAATATTTTTATAATTTTCTCGTAATATAAAAAGATCCCCCATTTATTAGAATGACTTTCATAATTCTGATAAATGGAGGATTCTTCTTTATATGTTACAGAAAAACGATTTTATGACCTTTGGAGTGTTTCCAGTCTTTTTGGATCAAGGATTGTGATTTTGCCGCGGGAGAGTTTGACGAGACCCTCGCCTTGAAAGTATCGAAGCATTCGAGTGATAACTTCCCTGTGGGAACCAAGATGATTAGCAATCGTCTCATGAGTGATTTTCAGCTCGTTTGTTCCTTCGATAGAGGTCTCTTCTAAAAGAAATGAAGCAACACGCTTATCCAAACTCTTCCACATGATTTGTTCAATCAGCCACATGACATCAGAAAAACGGGTGGCTATTAACTCATTGGTATAGTTTGCGACGGGAGCAGATTCCTTCATAATGCCCTTATAGATTTCAGCAGGGATGATCCAAAGATCAGTATCTTTTTCTGCTTCAATGGTTACTTCAAATTGAATGGAGCGTATGATACATGAGGCGGATAAAAGACACATATCCATATCGAACAGACGGTAAAGTGTAATCTCTCGTCCCTCATCTGAAAGTATGTAGGTTCGAAGCTGCCCGGATTTAACCAGTAATAATCCAGTGCAATCCAGGTTTCCATTGTGAATGATTGTCCCTTTTTTTACATACTGTGTGATTAAATTGTCTGAAATTATTTTTTTCTGTGTTGTATTTAAGTCATTCCATAGTGGAAAACAATTTTCGAAGTTCATAACCGTTATCTCCTTTACGAACATAGTATACTTGCTTTTTTTAGATGCGTCAAATATATAACTGGCATATGCCATAAATAGAAATAAAAAGAAGTGTAATAAAGTAAATTATCTTTTCTGTGATATTATCACTGAAGTAAGACTTTCTATGAGGTATATTAAGTTCAAACAGGAGAAGGAGTTGAAAAATATGACATCAATAAATATAAATAAAGAAAAGTTTGGACAATTAATTCATAAAGAAAAACCGGTTTTGGTTGATTTCTGGGCACCTTGGTGTGGTTATTGCCGTAGAATTGGAGCGGCTTATGAAAAAATAAGTGAAGAATACAGCGATATTCTTATTGCTGGAAAAGTAAATATTGATGAAGAACCACAGATTGCAGAAGCTGAAAAGATTGAGATAATTCCTACGCTGGTTTTATATCGAGATGGAAAGGCAATAGATTCTATTGTTGCACCTGAATCAAAAATAATGATAGAGAATTTTATTAATGAAGCATTGGAAAAATAAAAGGAGGACTGCTGTATGAATGAAAATCATGTTTACGATATGATTATCGTGGGGGGAGGACCTGGAGGGTATACTTCAGCATTATACGCAGCCAGAGCAGGATTTGATACAATTGTTTTAGAAAAATTATCTGCAGGTGGTCAGATGTCATTGACCTGGCAGATTGATAACTATCCTGGTTTTGAAAATGGAATTGACGGATTTTCATTGGCAGAGAAAATGCAAAAACAGGCGGAAAAATTTGGCGCTAAAAGTGAATATGCTGAAGTTTTTAATATGGATTTAACAGGAAAGCTTAAGAGAGTAGAAACTAGTTCGGGAATTTATATTGGGAAAACAGTAGTGATTGCTACTGGAGCAAATCCAAGAGAACTTGGTCTTGCTAAAGAAAAAGAATTGATAGGTCATGGGGTTGCTTATTGTGCCTCCTGTGATGGTATGTTTTATAAAGATAAGATTGTGGTGGTTGTTGGTGGTGGAAATTCTGCTGTATCAGATGCTGTTCTTTTAAGTCGAATTGCTAAGAAAGTCATCATTGTTCATCGAAGAGATACATTACGTGCAACGAAAATCTACCATGACCAGCTGTTGAAAACTGAAAATATAGAGTTTCGATGGAACAATACAGTAAATGAACTGATTTATGGAGAACGATTGACTGGTGTGCGGTTGAAAGATACAGTTACAGGAGAAGAAAACATTATAGAATGTGACGGCCTGTTTGTGAGTATAGGAAGAAAACCGACAACAGATTTTTTAGATAATCAGATAGAACTGGATAATAAAGGATATATTGTGGCAGGTGAAAACACTGAAACGAGTATTCCGGGTGTTTATGCTGTAGGAGATGTCAGAACAAAGTTACTTCGTCAGATAGTAACAGCAGTTGCAGATGGTGCTATGGCAGTACATATGGCAGAAAAGTATATGGATCTGACTGTAGCAATGTCGAAACCCTATCTACCGTGTTAGATTCAGATGTTTCTGTAATTTCTGTTAATGCATCTAGGTCAATAGATGTTTTATCATCTGAATAATACCATGTAATCACCAGACGGTCATTATACACATATATCTTATCTACAAAATATTCAAGCACCTGATTTCGTGTATCTTCATCGTCAAAATCTGCTTTCGCATACATTTCAAAATATTTCTTTATACTGTTTTCATCTTCAACAAGTGCCTGTTTCAACTTTTCAGTTTCAATGGCTTCTTCAATGCCCGTCTTTTTTGTTCTCTACACAAACAAAAGAGTTCAACGAAATCTTGGGGTGCTTACACCACTGGAATTCCATGAACAAAAACTAAAAAACGTTGCATAAATAACCCGGTACATAAACTGTACCGGGGAAGAAAAAATTTTCGTTATTTAATTTGTCTACTTGACGGGTAGCACACCAAAACACTAGCTTTTTCTGGCTGCAGTTTTCTAAAAAAGTGCAACCAAAAATGCAACCCACATTTGGCAACTGCCCAATGGGCAGTGCCAAGAATGTTAATTTTGGGATTTTAAATTAAGATATACATGAAAAAAGAGAACAGCTGTCGCCATTCTCTTTTCTACAAACTGTTAAGGAAACAATCGGAGTTGGTGTAAACGAAAAAGCAGCCTTGAGTT
>NZ_JAJDML010000076.1:0-12124 GCF_020594215.1 Blautia sp. DFI.1.216 | reverse complement strand
GCGGTTTTACAGGTTTTCACATAATCTATTTGAAGTAGCACAATAGGTTAAATTAGAATGTCCGGACAGGTTTCAATACATCTCATGTTACTCTTTATCATGCAGTACATAGAACGACTACAGGAAAGGTATTGTTTCAATACATCTCATGTTACTCTTTATCCCAGGTTACCGTTGGACTAGTCGAGCATCTATTTTGTTTCAATACATCTCATGTTACTCTTTATCGAACCTGTTGATAATGAAACGATATTGTAAAAATATGTTTCAATACATCTCATGTTACTCTTTATCAATGACAAGTAAACATTATAAATACTTTCAACCGAAGTTTCAATACATCTCATGTTACTCTTTATCGAGAAAATACCCTTGAGGCAATCAGAGAGAAATTGGTGTTTCAATACATCTCATGTTACTCTTTATCTTGAGGCAGAAGACAACCGACAGAACAGACGGATGTTTCAATACATCTCATGTTACTCTTTATCGAAGATGAACTTTCCAAAATCGCTGACAGTGGACGTTTCAATACATCTCATGTTACTCTTTATCGGTATATCAGAGGTATTATAATAGTAATATTATGGTTTCAATACATCTCATGTTACTCTTTATCAATTCCAGAAGATGTGCAGGATAAAATCAAAAAGTTGTTTCAATACATCTCATGTTACTCTTTATCCGTTTGGTCATCACTTTCTTTTTTGAAATGGTTTGTTTCAATACATCTCATGTTACTCTTTATCAGGATATAGTTTCCTGATGCGGAAACAGTTCCCTGTTTCAATACATCTCATGTTACTCTTTATCGCAAAACAGTTGCCGGACGGAAGATTCTCTGATGAGTTTCAATACATCTCATATTACTCTTTATCGATCACTATTCAGAACCAGTTCGGATTCCAGTATAGTTTCAATACATCTCATGTTACTCTTTATCGGCTTTCGTACAGAAACAGTTATCAGCTGCATCTGGGTTTCAATACATCTCATGTTACTCTTTATCATTCCTGCTTTGCCGGGGCCGGAGCGAACTGTAGCAAGTTTCAATACATCTCTCTTTATCATCCTTGCTAGGTTCATACCCTAGAGACGATGGTTGTTTCAATACATCTCATGTTACTCTTTATCCCTCTATTAACCTCGTGTAAATGGTATATTCTTTGTTTCAATACATCTCATGTTACTCTTTATCTTATGTAAATAAAAAAGATAAGTCAATTATTCAAATGTTTCAATACATCTCATGTTACTCTTTATCCAACTATACAGAGAATATAATGGAGGATAAAGCTAGTTTCAATACATCTCATGTTACTCTTTATCTGAGGGAATTAGGCATTGCTTTTTAACACAAAATAAGTTTCAATACATCTCATGTTACTCTTTATCCTATTCGCGCAACGTTTAAGGATGGCACAACATTGTTTCAATACATCTCATGTTACTCTTTATCATACTTGCATTCCAGACAGAATGCTTTCTTTGTTTCGTTTCAATACATCTCATGTTACTCTTTATCCCAGCAGACTACTATCCGTACAATGCAGGCGAGTGTTTCAATACATCTCATGTTACTCTTTATCTCCAGACAGTATCAAGAAGCTCAGTACCTTCTTGATGTTTCAATACATCTCATGTTACTCTTTATCCAGTTCCTCGCATCCTATGATGAACTTGAAATTAGTTTCAATACATCTCATGTTACTCTTTATCTAGAAAGAGCCAGTGATTTTGTGGACACAATGACGTTGTTTCAATACATCTCATGTTACTCTTTATCTAAGGAAGGAATTGATAACATGAAAGATGTAAGAAGTTTCAATACATCTCATGTTACTCTTTATCCCCTCGTTTTATAGGCTTTTCTTCTTCTAACAGTTTTTATAATACAGCAAAATACAAAGGATTGCAAGATTTTTACCAACCGACATCTCATTTTTTATTTACTCAATCAAAACCTGGTATACCCCCGTATTTTCAATATTTTTCATTTTTTTGTGAAAATCCGCCTGGTAATTTTTATAACTTTTCATTTAACTTACTTAAGGAATTCCCCTGTCATGTTTTCACACTGACAGGAGAATTCTTTTACTACAAAATCAAATCTTCTCCATTATCTTTTTTTCCATTTCCAAGTACTTCTTCTCCAAACACATTATCATTCATCAATTTTATAATACACACAAAATCTTCTTCCTTATCTATCACTCGATTCAGTTCATTTCTCAATTGTATGAATTTTGATGGCGTCATGTCCCCTCTGAAAACTGATTTTTGGAAATGAGATAAATATTTTTTACAGATTTTAAATACTTTCTGTACCCTTTTTTCTCCTACATCATAAAATAAGAATGCATAATTATAATTCAACTGTTTTTTCATACATGAAATCCCCATTTTTTAACACAGAAATCATTAATACCGTTACTCTTTTCTCTCTATCCTTTTTACATTCCTTCTTTAAGAGAAAATGGAACAAACTCTTTTCCTTCAAGAATATTTTTTATCAGCTTATAGCAATCCAGTTTCAATGCAGTGCGATAAGAAACTTTTCTTTTCAATTTGGGATGAAGAAATACACTTTCCAGACGATTTTCAAATGCTTCTATAAATATTTTCCGTCCCTCTTCATTCAAAATACAATAGTTTACCTTTTTTTCAAAATGCTTTTCAACCTGCAGTCTTCTATTATTGACCAAGTCAAAAATTGTTCTGAAAACAATAACTGGTTTAAACACTTCGCTCAAATCCAGACTTAATGAGAATCTGCCTTCCGATGGTTCATGTAAAAAGCTTATTCTCTGGTCCAAATGTGTCTGGTAAATTGCTGCAATTCTCCCACATCTGTCAGAAAAACATCTCTCCGCCTGTTCCAAATTTTTCTCTGTTTAAAACTCCATTTTCAAAATAGGAATCACCGTCTTTTATGAAATATATATCACCAATTGCTTCATATTCATCCCATGCGAATGTATTTCCTTTTTCTATCTGATACACAAACATTTTCATTTTACATTTTATCTCATGAAGTCTGACACGCTGTTCGCTGTAATCCATGCCCTGATCATGTAACAACGATTCATACTCCTGCCAAATCTCGTCTCCGCATATTTTTTCAGTAGCAGATAATGTAAGTGTCCTGGAAAGAAATACATTCATCATTTCTCGCTGTTCATCTATCAGATGCATTTTGTCTGAAACTTTTGGATAAGCAAGCTGACCAACTTCTTTTTTGAAAAAATGCACTATATTATTTTCGTTTTCGCTTTTTTTGTTATTTCTCTCTATCTCCAGAATTTCTCCATAATAATCAGAAAAATTTTTGGTTCTCAAAATTTCCTGCATATCTGTTTTCATGACAGTAAATTCTGTGTCAACACGAATATCTCCATCTTTATACACCATTCTTGCAGAATCAAGATTAAAGAAATAAACAATTCCTTCCCCTTTACAGGAACGATTAATACGCCCCATAAACTGCTCTTCACTGTCCAGCTTTGAACAGTCTTTATATCCTATATCCATATCAATATCGACACCCGCCTCTATCACCTGAGTTGCCACCAGAATAACAGATTTCAGCTTCGAAAGTTTTTCAATTATTTTCTGTCTTTCCCAGATGCTGCTGTCTCCACTCATAAACAACGTTTCACAGTCTATTTCTGTATCCGTTAACATACCGTAAAATTTTTCTGCACTCTTTTTGCTGATAAATTCTATCAATATTTTCTTCTTTCGCAGTACCTGTTTTTGCACATGTTCACACAAAATTTCCAATGTCATCTTCTGTTTCAGTAAACTATAATCAGGTATGACTCTTTCCGCAAAAACAGGATGTTTAAAGTAACTTTCTTTTTGTGGAATCAGATTGACAGCATCTTCCTTATCATCTGTCAGTGCTTCCAGATTTGGCAAAGTTGCTGACATGATAATGATTTTCATATTAAGCAATTTCGCATACCCTTTCAAAAAAGTTATGATTTCACTCCAGAGAGCATTTTTGTAACTTTGTATCTCATCCAGCACAATTACTGAATTGCATAACTGATGAAAAGCAAATACATCCTCTTTCTCATGCCCAAATAAAGTTTTAAACCAAGTCACATGTGTAGATAAAACAATTGGATAGTTCAAAAACTGTCTGTCAAGAAGAACTTTCTGATAAAATTTTTTTGTCTTATCCTCATACTCATCTTTCTCTTCTTTCATAGGTACCAGTGAATTTACCACAGCAATCTGGTTCATAATATCTTTCTGATTTCCAAATATTTTCCCCAGATTTTCAATATTCTGATCTACAAGCGTGTTAAACGGATAAATGTAGAAAATTTTATTGATATTCTTTACTTTCTTTATAATCTGAAAGCTGAGGTTCAATGCAGTATTGCTTTTCCCTGCACCTGTAGGTTCTTCCAGATAAAATATGTGGTCATTGATATGTTCTTTTAATGTATTTTCCGCATCCAGAAACATTTCTGTTCTTAAATCATTGATTACATCCGCTTTTTTCTTTTTCACCAGCCTTTCTCTTCTCTGTGGATATTTTGTTTTTTCATACTCCCGAATACTTTGTTGTGTTCCCGTTTTTTCATATGCCTGTATAATATTTGAAATATCATCCAGTTGTCCAAAAGCTTTCAATTTTATCCCGTTCATATAGTCTGATGTGGCATAATAGTCAACAGCTACCAAAAGTGAAAACAGCAGTCTGGTATATCCAAATAAATATACCTGACGGGAAGCATCGTCTCCTGATATTCTTTCAAACATATCCTCCTGTTTATCTTTTTTCAAATACACCTTCTTTCTTACTTTCTGATTTTCATTTTCTTCTTTCCACTTTTTCAGCCATTGCTGTGCATGCCACCCTAATACTGTACCCTCTGTATCATTCAGACTTGCAAAGCTGTCCAGATATGTCTGAAAATCAGTAAGTGCCCCATGATGTTTTGCTATTAAAAATGAGTGAATATATGCAAGATCTCTTAAACTTTTTCTTTCTTCCAGATTTTCTATTTGAGAAACTCGATCAAGGAAATAATCCAGATACAAAACTGAAGACAAAATAGAATGTTTACTTCCTACACTGTTATCCGGCCTTGCCTTTCCTTTCAATTCATAATTTCCCATATTTTTTTCCTGGAATCTTGGATTAATTTTTCCGATATCATGAAAAGTGATAACATTGTCTCTCATTGTTTCAAAAAAATGGATTCCTTCCCGACTCATCTCGGAAAAATACAATTTTTCAAACTGCTCAAAGACTACCTGTATCTGTTTGTGCTCTACTATTTTCTCATAATATTGCTGGCATAATTCTGTATGCTCTATTAGTGTTTCTTTCTGTCTTTGCTCCATGCTCTTCTTTTCATTGCCAGTTCTATGTGCATAACAATGCACAACATCTTTCTGTACTTCTGTTAAATCAATAAATTCAATATTCAAAGAAATCCCCCTTTACGACAGAATCCCGCAAAAAGGCTGCGGGATTCTGTCTAATAAAATACAAGCATACGATCTTCTGTTTTAAAAATTTTTTTTCCTTTCAAAGTCACTTTCATATTTGTAAAACAAAACGTTTCATACTGATACAAATTCAAATGGCTGTCTATTCCGACGGGAAGCTTTTCTTCATATTTAAACTCCGGAACTTCCTCTTCATCTTCATACTCTTCCTCTTCTTCATCAGCAATTCCCAGTTTTCCATCTTTTTTCTCATAAAGGCAAGATAAAACTACATTTTCGCATGTTACCACATCCAGTTCCACAACTTTTGCAGCACAGATATCCGCCAGATGGTCATTTTTTCCCATATATGGGATATATACGCATTTCTTATCCAGAATCATCTCTGCAATCTTATCCGCTTCCCGGGAATCTAAAAGAATATAAATATCCCATACCGGATTCTCCAGCCACTGCTCTCTTACGATCAGATTTCCTCCCAGTTCCTGGGATGCATATCCTACTGTGTTATTAAACATCTGTACTTTCTTCTGTATATATCCCTGAGAGTTTCGCGGTACAACAGAAACTTTCAAATCTTTTAATTTTTCATAAAACTCCGGATACGTTCCTGTACAGCCATAACCTTTGTACCCTACAATAGCTCCAAGTATGCCTAAAAGCGCAACTCTATGGATTTGTCCATATGTAAAATAAAAGTAAGCATTCACTTCCGGCTTTTTAAAAAAGGCATTTTTTCCACTGAGAGTAAATTTCAAAGCCCGCATAAATCACACCTCTTCTTGTGTAATAATATTAAATATCTTCGCCCCTTCAATTTCTCCTTCAAGTTTTGTTGTATACGGATTATAATAAATTTCTACATTTTTAATCCTTGTTTTAAGCACCTGTAAAAGCTCAGCACACTGTTCCAGATTAATTATGTTTTTTTCCTCTCCTTTATCAAAAGAAATATATTCTGTCAGATTCGGAAGATATAAGTCTGATTCTGTTTCAACAAAAAGTGCAAACTCATTTTCACATCCTTCTTTTGCATTTGTGGCAAATGCTGTGGCAGATACTAATGCTGTTCTTTTAAAATTCTGGTAATCTTCCTCTGTGTACCCATCTGTAACTCCCAGCTCCTTAAACTCTTTATATGCCAGAGGATTAATCACAAATGGATAAAAATAATGCGCTTCATTGCTGGTGATTTTAGTTCCAAGCGTTGAGTTTTTTGCTTCTTCATCCTTCTTATCATCTTTACTTGAATCCCTGAACGGTGACAATATATTCTGCTCTTCCGAACAGGTATCTGCATATTTATTGAATCCCTGACCAAATTGAACAGCACCCGTAATAGATATGTTATTTTTTGCTTCTGCAAAAGTTGCACCAAAGTTTTTTACATCTACTGCTGAGAACAGATTTTTTAAAGTTTTCTGTGGATTCTTTTCCACCTTTTCTCCAAAGATATATTCATAACGCTCTCCCAATGAACGTGGCACCAAAGATACCAATGAAGCATCTTTTCCGCCAAATTTCATTGATTTAATATACAGAACTTTTTTTCCTTCATTATCCCACATTTTTTTCATCGGATACTTCAAGGCCTTATCACTTCCAAATACCAGGCCATCAGATGTTGTTTTGGGATATCCGGAAAAATCTGCATTCCAGTTTGCCATAATAGAAGAGATGCCTAATACTCCATATACTCGTTTATTCATTTACCTGTTCCTCCATATTCTTTTTCTGATATAAAATGTTATTATTAATATATCCCGCGATCATAGAATTCTGATCTGTTTTTTCTGCTTTTGTATAATTGCAGATCATTGCATAAAGATTATTAAACCATGTTCCTGAACAATTCAGCTGGTAATTATATTTTATAAAATACTGGCGCAGTTTATCTTTTAAAGCCTGATTATTCTTTATGTTAAAGAAAGGATTCGCCAGAGAATGTTTCTTATCCTTTGCCTTACTGAGAGAAATAAAGTAATTCACAAGCTGTCCGACTGCATAATAATATTCTTCATCACTTGTAATCTGCTCTGTCTCTTTACTCTGTATCTTTCTTCTTAATTCTTTTCGTATTGACTCATAATCCGTACTCATTTGCTCTCCTCCTGAAAAATATTCTTCCAGTGAACACTTCAGATTAAACTGTTTCACAGCCTTGGAAATATATCCGTTTTTTATAGAATCTTTTATCATGTTCACACTGACTTTAGATAAAATTCCTGCAATATTCTGTGTTTCATTCTTATATAACCATGCAAAAATTGCATCTCTTGACCATATCAGATTTCGTGCTGTCTCACCGGAAATCTGCAATTCATCAACAGGTGTAAAATAATTCGTAACCAGCCATTTTGAAAACAGGATTTCATTAAGTAAACTCTCCATCTGTCCGACAGTTCCGTAATCCCTGTAGAGTTCTTCCTCTGTTTTTCTGTCGAATACATTTATATATTGAAAACGCTTTCGCAGATGATAACGGTAATCTACAATAACATCCTGATGCATGATCTGCACTTCTTTTCCTTTCTGCACATACAGATAATAGCCTGTGAAATCTTTCTGCATCTTTTCTTCTTTTGAAAAAGCACTGATTTCTCCTTTTTCCGGATCAATATAAATATTTACTTTTCCTGCAGACGCCTGATTGTACAGGTAATCAAAAAATTTCCTCTGCAAAACTGCATCTTCTGCAGTAATCATATATGGCAGCTCTGTCTTTCTTGTTTTATGTGCCATGTATGGTTTCTTCTGGTTCATTCCCAGATTGTCGTTAGGAAGTCCCCATATTTTCCCATCTATTTCCTGATTATAATCATTCTTATTAAAGATTTTCGTAATCAGATATCTCTGTTCTTCCTGTATATATCGTTCTTCTGTATCTTCAAAGAAGATTTTCAGATAATTTTTTCCTGACAGAGAAATTCCCATATCTTCCAAACTAAAAATATGCTTCTTTACCCAATCCCGACACCATTCCAGTTTTTCTACATTAATTTCGTCAATCTGAGCAGCAATATAGTCATACATTTGTCTGTCTTTTGACTTGGCATATTTCTTTTCTGGATTTTTTAATACATCAAAATATCGGTCAATTGCCTCCTGATTTAATTTCCCGTTACCCAGACTTTCCTGCTTCACCCAAAATGAAAGGTAATTATTTGAATGAATAACTTTCTTTGGATCTACAGGTTTATCCATGCTTACTAACCTGCTGTGATAATCAAAAAAACACATTTTCCCATAATATCTCTGCGAAATCCCCTCCATTTGTTTTGCCTTCTTGTTAAATTTCAAATCCATCTGGCATGCGATAATTCCATCAGAATTCACACTGATATAACACCCATCTGCCGGAATATAGGAATCCAGAATCAAAGCATCTTCTGCCCTGCCTTTTTCTTTTACCTGTTGCATTTGTCTTTTGAATACTTCAAGACAATCCTTCAGCACATACTCACCCTCTTTACTTTTTATATAGCAGTTTATTATTACCATAAATCATATGGCTATCCCACAGGTCAGTTCCAGCAAGCACTGATCAGAACCACCTGAAATTGCAAAACCCAGCTCCTCTGCTGTTTAATTCACAAAGTCCTACACCTAATATGAAATATGCAAGTTTCTGACTCTTCTCATCATCTGCAATCTGAAGACTTAATTTATCACCTAACAAACTAATACGTTTATACTTGCAACTAATTGGATGTCTGTTTAAAAATGTAATATTTGTATATAAGGGAAAATCTTCTTCGATCTGCTCTCCTGTAAATGAATTATACTTCTTTACTAAATTAGAAAACAATCTTTCTTCATATTCATCAAGACTCATATAACTTCTCCAGTATCCTTCGTCTGACTTCATAATAACCGGACTCAGCGTATATATTTCGCTTATCATTTTGTGCGGAATAATACGATTCTCAACAGTTAAGCCTTTCATTTTCTGTGTATAGTGATTTTTTAATACCTCTGAAAAGTATCTCGCAAGAATCGGTTCTACAGTTCGTACAGTTAAGGTATAAATCTGGTCTTTTTTATATGTCATGCCACGTTCCAACGGCCACAGAGTCCCTACACTGTAGAATTTGTAACAATTTGTCTCATGGAAAGAAATTAAACTCTCATTCTGACACAGTGCTGAATCTACAAAATTTGCTACTGCATTCTGTAATTCCTTAAATGGAATATCCTGCAGCAGATAAAGCTTCACTCTCATTTCATATACATTTAGTTTTTGCTCCACAATACCCTCCCAATATTTTTCAACGTAAATATTTGTTTATTTAGTTATAAAGTAACACGTTTGTTTTGTTTTATCAAGCTGAATCTTTTTACTTTTCTAAAAATTTATTTGCAATATCTGTTAATTTATAATAAAATACTCGTAACTGTTCAGCACCTTTACAGTTACAAATCCAAATCTACTGAGACTTGTTTGCAACGATAGAATTTGGGAACTTCATTAAGAATAACATAGCTATGTATTGAAACACGTATATATTTGTTTCTATTTATCAAGTGTAACATGTGATGTATAACAAAAATCCCTGACAGAAATTTTAACTGATCATCAGTTTTTAATTTCTGTCAGGGATTTTTATTTATTATTATCCAATCGGCTCGAAGTCTACAGCTCCATGTTTACACAGTGGGCAGATATAATCTTCCGGAAGTTCATCGCCTTCGTAGATATATCCGCAGACTTTACATACAAATCCTTTCTTACCTTCTGTTTCAGGTTTCGGTTTTACATTTTTCTGATAATAGGTGTAGCTCATTGTCTCCTGGTCACTTACCACGCGGGCTTCTGTCACACTGCAGATGAACATTCCGTGAGTTCCCAGATCTACATACTGCTCTACTTTCAGGGACATAAATGCGTTGATATATTTGTCCAGGAATATCAGTCCGTTATCAGAACGATTCACCTTCTGTCCCGCAAATTTATCCACGCTTCTTCCACTCTGGAAACCAAACTGTTCAAATACAGAGAACGGAGCTTCTACAGAGAGACAGTTTACATTCATCACCCCTGTCTGCTTGATAACATGGTGAGAATAATTTGTCTTATTGATATTAACTGCAACGCGGAACGGAGAGTCTGTCAGCTGTGTAACTGTATTAACGATCAGTCCGTTATCCTTTTTACCGTCATTTGATGTCACTACATAGAGACCATAACCAATGCGGAATAATGCTGTCATGTCATTTTTATTTGCCAGTTCATCATTCTTTGCAATATATTCCTTACAAAGCTCGGAAGCCATCGCTTCCATCTGATCTCTGTTTTCCTGATTTACTGCGGACATAATCTTCACTGTGGTGTCCAGCCAGTTGATCTTCTTGCATTCAGAAAGCATATTTTTCATTACTTTTGCTGCCAGAGGTGCCCAGGAACCGTTTTCAATAAGGCCCACTGTGCGGTTCTGGAAATTATGCTCTGCCAGACGGGTAATAAAGTCATTCATAAACGGATAGATTCCTGCATTATAGGTAGTTGTTGCCAGTACCAGCTTACTGTAACGGAATGCATCACTGAGTGCCTGAGACATATCATCTCTTGCCAGATCATAAACAACTACTTTCGGACATCCCTTGCTCTTTAATTTCTCCACAAACTGATTGACTGCTTCTTTGGTATGTCCGTATACAGAAGTATATGCAACTACGATTCCTTCTTCCTCCGGTGTGTAAGAGGACCAGGTATCATAGAGGCTGATATAATGTCCCAAATTTTCTGTAAGTACCGGACCATGTAACGGACAGATGATCTGAATATCCAGAGTAGCTGCTACTTTCAGAAGTCTCTGTACCTGTGCGCCATATTTACCAACAATACCGATAAAGTATCTTCTTGCTTCATCATCCCAGTTTTCTTCCACATCCAGAGCACCGAACTTACCAAATCCATCTGCTGAAAAAAGAACTTTATCTGTGCTGTCATAAGTCACCATAACCTCCGGCCAATGTACCATTGGCGCAAATACAAAAGTAAGATTGTGATTTCCCAGACTCAGTGTAGAACCATTCTCTACTTCCAGTTTCTGCCCTTCCAGATCCAGTCCGAAGAAATTCTTGATCATTACAAATGTCTTCGCATTGGCTACTACTGTAGTGCCGGGATATACTTCCAGAAAGTTCGCTACATTTGCTGCATGGTCAGGCTCCATATGCTGAACGATCAGATAGTCCGGCTTACGTCCGCCAAGTGCCTGTTCAAGATTATCCAGCCATTCATGTTTGAAATTGGCATCTACAGTATCCATAACTGCAACCTTGTCATCCAGAATCACATAGGAATTATATGCCATTCCGTTTGGCACTGCATACTGTCCCTCAAACAAATCTACCTGATGGTCATTCACTCCGACATATTTAATGGTATCTGTAATCTTCATATTTCTGCCCTCAATTCTTTCTTTATAGTATATCGTCTGTCCGTTACTATTCAGCAATCTGCTGTCACTCAACGTTAATAAGTTATAGTTGCTATGCATTCTTAATTTGTTTATGTTTTTATATTATACTATTTTAATCCAATTTTCAAGTCCTTTTGGTAATTTTTTTCATTTATTTATGAGATTTTGTTATTGTTCACACACCACTGTCCCGCGAGGTGTTTTGGCATGAATATGCCAAAATCCCG
>NZ_JAJDML010000075.1:0-12549 GCF_020594215.1 Blautia sp. DFI.1.216 | reverse complement strand
AAAAAGAAAGCTGCGCCACAGCCTTGGCAAGCCATCGCGCAGCGATTTTGTTCAACTTGAATTTGACTTGCCTATTTTCTTAAAATCTCATGTGGAGCTTCTATTTCATTTGCCAAGGTATGCTCTGTTAATTCTGACATCAATTTCAATTTTTTATTAATCAATGGTCGCATACAATTAGGAACATGTTCCTGATGCGCTCTGTGGATTGCTACACATTCCTTACAGTTTCCGTGATAACGACAGGCTTTCAGGCAAGGACAGTGATCTTTGTCTTTATACTCCTTACGAAATTCCGCTGCAAATTCTTCTTGCAGTCTCAGTCCCTCGACACGGTTTCCCTTATGAAATTCTACCATTGCATCCAGTTCTTTCTGGTTCCCTTCAATCTTCATGTTATTATAGCGCCTCCATTTCAACTATTCTTCATTTTCTGATAAATTCCGATTTCTATTTTCGTTTCCATAGCATAGTGTACTCTTTTTCACCAGTAGCTTCATCCAAGCCTTCACATTGAATAATGAACCCTTCTCTTTGGTAAAAAGAAATTGCTCTGGCATTCTTCTGGTATACATTTAATCGTAAGCTAACTTTTTTATCCTTAACATAATCTAATAAAAGCTTACCTATGCCACATGACTGCATTTCATCGGAGACAAAAATACCTTCTATATATTTATCATTTAGTCCTACAAATCCTTGTATCATTTTATCTGCTTCAAACACATAAACTTCGTATTGTGACATCATTTCTTTTACTAATTCATAATTACTTTTCCAGTATTGATTGGAAATAAAATAATGTGCTTTCAGATTTGTCTTTAACCATATGTCAGCGACTCTATCGATATCTCCGTTCAGCAACTTTCTAATCATAACAAATATTCTCTACAACTACATCCTTTATGCTTTTCTCTTTTTTTCATTCTATCACAAGCTCACCATTAATCATCAATTTTTTGATATTTTTTCTTTTCCCCCACTGTAAAACAGTCTCTGAGCGTTTCGTTATATAGAGGGATACAAATAAGAGCAAGATCCACCCATGTTTAACAGTAATGTCGTTTGCCATCCTGTTCTCCTATGGGATTTATCTTGATGGGGATTTCCCCATACCCTCTCAATAACAGACGTTTCACTTGTCTGTTGGTTCCACCTAAAGGTGTTCACAGCACTATTTCTAATATCGGAAGGGACAGCCGATATTGAAATACGTGAACTCCCGGCGGGAGGAATAGTCTCAGCGGAAGGAGGAGTATGAGAACAAAAACAAAAATATCTTCTTAGTGCAGCTTATCTCGCCAAGAAACTGAACTACAAACTACTATTCCATCTTCATAGGAAGAGATTCCATCATGTGAAAACTGTTCTGGATACTCTATATCACTAAGTTTCTCGTTTACATAATTATTAAAATTACGATATCTATTCTGTTCATTAAATTGTCCTGATTTCATCGAATTATATATTTCTTCAAGAATACAATATTTTTCATCTTCATACACCCAACAATAGTATTTTTGATTTTTTACAGACTCACATTGATATACCTGATTTAATGAATCCACATACGAAACAAATGCTTGATAATACATAAAGCATTCTTTATCAAAATTAATTTCTAAGTTAACTTCTCCCTTTCCTTCTGGATCCACATCATGTATATTCCATACTTTATCTATACCAGAGTATGCGTCAAAACATGAACAAATTACATGTTTGCTATCTTTTTGTGGGTAATACATCTGGTTTGTTGATGTATCCTTAATTGAACCCACATTATTTAATTGTACTTTTGCATGCTCGATTGTCTTTTTCCTAACATTCTTATTACAAGTCCCCTTACTTTCAAATAAAAATACTTTTTTTTGCCCATCAACTCCGATCCAATCTGGTGCCATTTTTCCATTCACCAACGTTCCTTTAAAACTCTTATCTGTAAAATGATATAATTTGTTAATGTTATATATTTCATTTGCAATAATTCTTGTTGCTAACATACCCATGGCAAAAGAAATTACATTTTTATATGAAGTTTCCGCAAATTCATACTCATCTGAAATTACATAAAACCCTTTTTCCTTTTTTACTGCCATTCTACACATTGATGAATAAAATTTTCTTGCATCTCGAGAAATCAGTTTTTTTCCGTAAAATCCATTTAAAATAGCATATTTACTAAAATCTCCTCTTGAAACGTTAAATGATCTATGTTTGGTTGCATTAGGATTTTTTGAATAATCATTCTCTGAATCAAAATATTCATAATTCACACTTTCCATCTATTTTCCTTCTCCTTATCAGATGTAAATTTTTTTGATATCATTTTATTAACTTATCATTTTTCTTCATTCTATCACAGCATCTATTCTTCCGCCATCAGTCTTTCAAACCAGCTATCCAATAGCAATGATAAATTGGCCTACATCTGGCAATTCTTGCAGCATTTCGTCCAGAGTTTTCTGTTTCACATATTTCTGCACATACACCCAACAGGCAAGTACTCTATGGAGCAATCACTCCGGAAGTACCGGCTTCCATCCTTCAGTTACATAATGATGTAACAATCGTTGCTGATGAAGCTGCACTGAGTGAGATTGATAAATAATATCTACTGGACACCGGACATTGCAGTGTAACTTATGAAACGCATTTAGCTTTTGTTAAAAAAGGGAAGCTGTGATACACATCCATATACCACAACTTCCCTATATTTTCATCTTCATTTAATTTTAATCAATTGTCCATTTAAGCAGCTGTTCTTTCACCTTTTCAAATATCTGCATTACAACTACTAACACAATTACCATAAAGATAAATCCAACCCAGGTATGCAAGATGATACACTCTACAATATGACGGATAATACAGAATACCAGGCCAATCTGTTTGCTGCCGATCTGCTGATTGAAGATGAGGAAATCGAAGATATGGTTCAGAACGAGGACCTGGATTATTTCGGACTCTGCAGTTCATTGAATGCGACTCCGGAACTAATGAGCTTTAAATTATACAGCCTGACAAAACGAGGCCAGGCTTATCATATGCCGATGGAGATTCAGAGCAATTTCCTGGCGAAATAAAGTAAATAAAGATCCTGTTCTATATATCATAGTATGAACAGGATCTTTTTATAATGATTTATTTTCTATCTAAAATTTTATTAAACCGACTAAAGACTCCATAGTTTGTGTGTTTGACTTACTGTTTATATCTATCTTCTCCTAAATATTTTTCTAGTCATTGCAATATAAAATTGCTTATACAGTCTCTCCCTTAAGAGTCCTGGTATTCTGGATAATATACAGAGCGACCGATATGACCATCATTATAGCACACAAACCAATCAACAGATCTGATACCATCGGTGTAATGTGGAACCATATAATATGCACCGCTGCAGTTCCATATAATAAAAAGGTTACTATCTTTCCATGCCAGTCTGCACCATGTACTTTTCCTGTCTTTTGTATCACAAGACATCCACTGACTACCATATACAGCTCCTTACCTGCCATTATTACGATTAAAAGAAGCACATGCGGAAAACGAGTAAACAGACAGATTAACATCGCTGCCTGTGTCAGCTTATCAGCCACCGGATCAAGTATTTTTCCTAAATTACTAATTCTATGGAATCTTCTTGCGATATATCCATCAGCAAGATCCGTAAGACCAGACAGCAATAAGATTTCACCAGCTAACAGAGGATTTTTCTTTACACAATAACTCCATATAATTACCGGAATCAGACAAAGCCGAAAAAAAGAAAGAAGATTAGGAACCGTAATAATTCTATTCAAATTTTCTTCCTGATTCACTTCACTCTGCATGTACGGTCACCTCACTTTCCTTTTTTTTAGACATAAACCAATAAAATATAACACAAAATGCTAAAGCAAACACAACACCAAAAACATTTTGAATCACTCTAAGACTAACCGCTCCTTGTAGTCCATAAGTCTCTGCAGCAATGGCTAAAGCACCAAATGTGTTAAATACTGCCTGCCAGCCATATTGTGCTGAAAATCCTACACCGATTCCACCAAGAATTCCTATATATGCATAGATTGACGAAGGAAGCAGAAAATATAATACTGTAAAACATATAACACCTGCAATATTTCCGACAATCCTTTTACGGACTCTGTAGTGCATATCTTCCATAAACGGCAAAATCGTGGACATGGCCGCAATACCAGCCCACATTGCACGTGGCATATTACAAAGTTCTGCAATGCAAAGGACAATCGGTACGCATAAAATCTGACATATCTGCCATTTTGTTCTGGAAGAAGTGATATCAAATTCTTGTATCAGATCTTTCAGATTTCTTTTATAAGTTCTGTTTTTATGATTTCGATAAAATACGAAGCAGGTAAGTGCTGCACCTAAAGCCATTCCGACTAATCGCATCTGATAGCTTTTTCCCGTAACATCATAACCATATAGCAGCAGATACCCAAGAACCAATGTAGATTGATTAAACATGAATGGATTATGGCATCCGAACAGAATCAACACAGCCAGTGCCGCAATATTTAACAGCATTCCCAATACCGGTGAAAACTGATTTGCTAAATGCGGACATACAGTCATAATTACAAAGAACAAAGCCAAAAGCATCGTAGATTGTCCGGTGTGGATCCCCAGATCCGCATTTCTAAACACCATGAGACATAATAAGACTACTACACCTACAATGCTGTTCTCATTTCCAAATAGGATGCTGAAAATACTAACAAAGAAAAAACAAAATGCCATTGTAACAGCTATCTTCACCAGATATACCCACATATGATATAATTTTTCTTTTAGTGTTTCACTCTTTTTCAACAGGTTTTTAGAACCTGTCTGATTTAACTGCAACTCCTGATAAAATGTCATATAAATCCTCCCATCTTCTAATTTATCTTAAAACTATATAATCTCATCTTTCTGCTTTGGCAGCTCTATAACAAATCTGCATCCACCATATTCACGGTTTTCTGCTTTGATTGTTCCTCCGACACTATCTACAATCCGTTTTACAAGTGCAAGACCTAGGCCATTTCCTTCTGCTTTATGAGATCCATCTACCTGATAGAACTTGTCAAATATTCTGGATTTTACATCATCCTCTATTCCTGGTCCTTCATCTTCCAGAATGAACTTAACAGAATCCTGTTCTTGTTTCAGAAACATCGTAATTGTCCCCTTTGAAGGGCTGAACTTAATCGCATTATCCAAAAGATTTATCCAGATATGCATAAAAAGTCCTTCATTCCCAGTATATTTAACTTCCTCCAATTCTACCTGAAAACCAATTTCTTTTTCTGTCCATTTTGTTTCCAATGAAAGAAATGCCTGGCGGATCTGTTCATCCAGACGATATTCTGTTTTTTTCATTGGTATATTCTGATTCTCTAACTTGGATAACAGCAAAATATTACCAACCAATCCGGAAAGTCTTTGGGTGTTAAATAAGATTTTTTCTACATATTCCTCTTGATCCGGAGACAGTTCTTCTCCCTGAAGCAGCATTGTATATCCTTCAATGGCATTAATCGGGGTCTTAAACTCATGAGAAACATTAGATACAAAATCCATCTGCAGCACCTCTGTTGCACGAAGTTCTTTTGTCATAACATTAAAACTTTGATAAGATTCTCCAACTTCTGCTATACGGCTGTTCGTTTCCAAATGCTGTTCAAAATCTCCCTGAGAAACTTCCTTCATTGCTTTACTAAGTCTGGTAATTGGTTCCAGTAACTTTGCATTGATAAAGGAAGTGATCAGCCCTGCAATCAATGTATTGAAAATCAAAAGCCAGCCAAGCACAGGTATGCTGCCCGGCAGATTAAAAAAATGATTCAAAAAAGCAAATAATAACGCAGATATGACTGTTGAAAATACAAGTGCCAGCCAGATTGCACCAGTCAGACAGGATCGGATCCGCAATCCTTTTTCTTTCTTTTGTTCCATTATTTTTTCACCACCTTGTATCCAATTCCACGCATTGTTACGATTTCAAAATCAGGGTTATCTTTAAAACGCTCTCTGATTCTTCCTATATGTACCTCTATCGTATGTGGGTCTGCCTCCGTCTCGTATCCCCATACTTCATCCATCAACTGTTGTTTTGTAAATGTTCTGCCTGGCGAAGCTGCAAGCTTATATAAAAGCAGGAATTCTTTTTTAGGCAAAACAAGACTTTCCTTATCAGTTGTAACCGTCATTGCATCATAATCAAACTCTGTTGAACCGATCACAATTTTGTGTTCATTCAGTATCTGTGCACGGCGAAGCAGTGCTCCGACTCTTAAAACCATTTCATTCACATTTACCGGTTTTACCATATAATCGTCACTTCCCGAAAGAAATCCCTGGCGCATATCATCAAAGGAACCTTTCGCAGTGATCATAAGCACTGGTATCTGATATCCTGCTGAACGAAGTTCTGACACCAGTTCATAGCCATCCATAACCGGCATCATAATATCAGAAATGATCAGATCAATATATTCCTTATCCAATACTTCTAATGCCTGTGCTCCATCCGATGCACTTTTGACTTGATATCCATTCTTCTCAAGCACTTTTTGGAATAGCTGGCTTAATTCTTTATCATCTTCTACAATCAATATTTGAAACACGTTTTCCTTCCTCCTTATTAAAACAGATACCTTGCCCATCCAAGCAGATGCTGTACCAAAAATATTTTTCTCTGACGTTTCTTTGTTAATTCGATTGGCTCTACATGATATGGATCATTATAAGTTCCGCCTTCTAATATCTGGCGGGACACTTTTTCATATTCCATCATGCCCTCTTCCAACTGTTTATTAATATCTTTACTGCGAATTACAAGCATCAGTTCCGTATCCAGATATGCACTTCTCATGTCCATATTAAAGGAACCGATTACAGACAGATCATCGTCAATGAGAATACTTTTTCCGTGGTATGAATAACCGCCTTCATATTCCCAGATATTAATTCCTGTACTTAAGATTCTATTTCTGTTTTTCGCATAATCGGCAGCCCCAAATGGATTCCCATTATTCGCAACTGAATTTGTCATGATAGAAAAATCTGAAACGTTCTCTGCAATCTCCTCCCATGTATTATACATCATATCATTACAGATAATATATGGCGTGTGGATCTTCACACGATTTTTTGCATTTTTCATCAATTCTCCCAACTGATACCACACTACTGGTTCTTTGGAACCTGTGTGAATAGGATTTGACACTAATGTAATCTTTTCTGTCTCAAAAGTTTCGTCCGTATAATCGGTCTCGCAGATTCTTTCCTTATTCTCTTCAAAATATTTCTGATAGCTGTTCTGCAACTCTAAAACTGCGTTCTTTACAGATTTTCTATTTGCCATTTTTTTATTGTTATGAAAATAACCACTGTCTTCCTGATTCCATATGGTTTCAAAATACTCTGACAACTGGTTAACTGAATTTTCTTTCTCAGGTTCATCGCAAACCACTAACACGTCTCTGTCATAGTTTTTATGTCCCGGAAAATCACCCAGGAAATAATTGTATGTATTTCTTCCCCCAAGAATATATCTCTTTCCATCTGCAATCAAATATTTATCATGCATTCTACCCATCATTTTCCACGGTTTCAACGGATTGGCCTTATTATACAGTTTAATTTCAACATTCTCATGGGAAGATAATCCATAGAAATACGGATTTCCTTCCATATCAATCCAGCTCTCCATTCCATCTACTAACAGACGAATATGTACACCTCTGTCTGCCGCATCATGCAGTGCTCCTAAAATCAATTTTCCACTTTCATCGGATTGAAATGCAAAAGTAGAAAGAATAATTTCCTTTTTTGCATTCTTGATCAAACGCACTCTTTGTAAAAGCGCTTCTGGATTCTTTTCTATGATTACTGCCCGTTCTGTATTTTCACTGCATTCGTTCCATGACCCATTTTTTGTTTCTTTTTTGGTTGTATTGGACACTTCCGGCTGCTTTTTATATGCAACGCAGATTCCGAGCAATTCATAAAAAGCCACACATAAAAAAATTGCCAGTATAACAAGAAGGATTTTACATATTTTATGCTTTTTCATTGTACATCACCTGATTCCTTTTTATTTCATACTTATACAATACAAAGTCAATCTCAATTTAACCTCAACAAAATTTATTTTTCATAAAAAAATATGACCGGCTTCTTTTTAAAGAAACAGTCATATTTTTATTCTAATATATGAAGGAGCTTTTCTTACTCCGTTGTATTAATCACTATTTTATTTCTTCCATAAGCTGTCGGATTTTTCTCAATGTACACCGTGTAACTGCCAGGTCATCTTCTTGTATATTCGATATGATTTTTTCATAAGCTTCTATCATTTTTTCTTTCTGACAATTACTTAATTCAATTGCCTTGTTCGTCAAAACAAGGTATGTTCTTTCTTTTTTTTCATCTAATTTCCAGATAATATATCCTTTATTTTCAAGACTTTTTACCATCTTAGATGTTTCTGGAATCGATAATTTCATGTATTCTGCCACTTCTGAAAGATATACTCCTTCATGACAGTCTGATTTTTCAACACATTCCTTTATACTATAAAGAAACAAATAATCTGTTCTTTCGACAAATTCAAATATACTTTCAACATTGATGCTCTTTAAAAAAAACTCCTCTGCACTGGTTCCTGCTCCCATATTATCGTTCCTCTCTTTCTATATATTCTTTTTTGCTGACTAGACTCTTATATGCCGGGCGAATGATCTTATCTGTAGTTATCAATTCTTCCAGGCGATGTGCACTCCAACCAGCAATTCTTGCTATCGCAAATAATGGCGTGTACAATTCTCTTGGAATATTCAACATGTCATACACAAAACCACTATAGAAATCTATATTAGGACTTACTCCTTTGAATATCTGACGCTGCTTTGCAATCAACTTAGGTGCAATCTTCTCAATATTGTTATAAAGGGTCATATCTTTCTCACGTCCTTTATCCCTTGCGAGTTGTTCTACAAAGCCTTTGAACACCCTTTCTCTCGGATCTGAAATAGAATATACAGCATGTCCCATTCCATAAATAAGTCCTTTCTGATCAAACGCCTCTTTCTTCAAAATCTTACTCAGATATGATGCAATTTCCTCTTCGTCTTCATAATCTTTCACATGACTTTTAATATCATCCATCATATTCATTACCATCAGATTTGCACCGCCATGTTTTTTTCCTTTTAAGGATGACATTGCTGCTGAAATAACAGAATAAGTATCTGAACCTGAAGATGTTACTACCCGTGTAGTGAATGTAGAATTGTTACCACCACCATGTTCCATATGTAACAATAATGCTATATCCAGTACTCTTGCTTCCAGTTCTGTGAATTTTGTATCTGGTCTTAATAGGCGCAGGAAATTTTCAGCAATAGATAAATCTTTTTCAGGTCTATGAATATACATACTTTCGTTTTTTTCATAATGACAATAAGCATGGTATGCATATACTGCTAACATAGGAAATGCTGCGATCAACTGCATACTCTGCCTTAGCACATTCGGAATTTCAAGACTTTCTTTTTCCTTATCGTAAGAGCCCAATGTAAGAATACTTCGAGTCATAGAACCCATAATATCTGATGTAGGTGCTTTCATAATGACATCTCTGGTAAAGTTAGTCGGTAGTTCCATACAATCAGATAGTCTTCCCTGAAATTCCATTAACTGTGTATCAGTTGGCAATTCTCCGAATAAAAGAAGATATGCTCCTTCTTCAAAGACAAACCTTTTTCCTTTACTTCCTGTTACTAAATCTTTTATATTATAACCACGATAAGATAACTCGCCATCACATGGACTCTTTACTCCATCACGATATTCAAAAGCTTTTATATCAGAAATATTTGTAAGCCCCGTCAACACACCTTGGCCTTTTTCATCTCGTAAGCCTCTTTTTACACCATACTCTGAATACAGATTCTTACTAATGCTATCATTTTGTTCACAAAAAATTGCTTGCTGTTTCATATAATTTTCCAAATTGCTCATTTGAATCGCTCCTTTTATTCTGTTACGAACTTACATACTATACTCAGATATTCTTGTTTCCAGTGCATTCAGCATTGTCTGTTCTTTTTCTTATTCTTATTCATTAGCAATACAATACAATGGAAAACTCAATTTAACCTCAACAAGGTTTGTTTTTTCATCCATGCAAAATCTTCTTTGTACAACAGACTGTTAGATATAGCAAAAACGGCCTTTCAAAAACAGTTAACTTCTAAATCAACTTTTTTTTGAAAGGTCCTTTCATCAGATTCTTATAGCAATCCAGCAAATAATCTCATAAATAATTGTCCCAGTCGCAAATATGCACTTCGTCCGGTTTGATATTGGTCTGTCACATCACGACATTCTCCCATCGTTCTTATCAGATCATTTTTTATTTCCACAACTGCCTGACAATCTGCCATAAAACAGCCGTTTTCAAAATGGTGATATAAACTTCGATAATCCAGATTAATTGTTCCACAAGTTGCCATACAGTCATCTGCCACACTCATTTTTGCATGACAGAAACCAGGAGTCCACTCATAAACACGAACACCATGTTTAACTAATCCATGATAAAAAGAACGAGTTATATTATAAATGAATTTTTTATCAGGGATACCAGGTGTGATAATTCTTACGTCTACCCCTCGCTTAGCAGCCAGACATAACGCATGCGTCATTTCATCTGTTATGATTAGATATGGAGTCATAAACCAACAATATTTTTCAGCTTTATTTATCATACTGATATAAACTTCTTCTCCGACTTGCTCATTATCCATAGGGCTGTCTGCATAAGGTTGAACAAACCCAGTTTGCTGTGCCGCATAATCATAGTGGAAAAGGTATTTACTAAAATCAGAATCATTAGCATCCTTATCACTTACTGCATTCCACATTTCCAAAAATGTCACCGTAAGCGACTGAACAGCATCTCCTTCTAAACGAATACCTGTATCTTTCCACTGTCCATACGGGTGTGTGTAATTAAAATATTCGTTTGCTAGATTATATCCACCTGTAAATCCGACTTTTCCATCAATAACTGTTATTTTTCTATGATCACGATTGTTCAAAAACAGATTTAAACCTGGCATAAACGGATTGAATACACGGCAATGAATTCCTATTGCCTCCATCTTTTTCACAAAATCTGTGTTAATAAAGCCTATAGAACCCATATCATCGTAGAATACTCTAACTTCCACACCTGCTTTTACTCGCTCTTCCAGAACATCTTGAATCTTATGCCATGCTTCAGCGTCTTCTATCGCATGATATTCCATAAAGATAAACTTCTGTGCTTTCTCCAAATCCTTAAGCTGTGCCTCTAATCCTTTCACTGCTTCATCAAAATACACAATATCCGTATTCTGATAGATTGGATACTGCGAATTTCTTTGTATGTAACTTGCTATATTTCCTGCTTTCGGAATTGTTTCTTTTATTTTGCTCAAACACTCCTGACTGTCCGGAAGCATTGGTAACAATTTGCTATCAATTTCTGCATATCGCTCACGCATTTTATGTGTGCCACCATTCAAACCAATCAACAAATACAGGCCTACACCCATAATTGGGAAAATTAGAATTAAGATGATCCAAGGCATTTTCATAGAGGATGTCTTATTTGATGCGTACAATCCCAAAACCAAGATCCCACTCAAAATCCTTGTAAATAAATTTATGATTTCTGCATATTCATTCAAGCGTGTTACGATAGTAATAATAAAAATCACTTCCAGAAGAATGCAGATTATGGAAAAACACAGCCGTTTTACCCCATTTTTTGTTTTTGCTTTGCCCTCTAAAGTATCTTGTTTCATATATATTCCACCTTCCTACTTGCTCAGTTTTCTCCCTAAATTTCGTGGAACATACCAATTTTGTCTTTTATTCTCTGCATTTCATTATCTGCTTCAATGATAGCTCTTGCAGAATGAAGTAATTCTTCACTTATCTCATCATAGCCAGGCATTTCTTCAATTCCTTTTTTATAGCGAAGTTGATGTTCCAATGTTGCCCAGAAATCCATACCATTGGTTCGAATCTGTAATTCTACACGCATAGGTGTTTTACCCTTAGCAAAAAATACTGGTATTTCAACAATCATATGATAGCTTCGATAACCATTCGATTTTGGATTTTTTATATAATCTTTTATTTCAATAACTTTAATATCATCCTGTTGGGTAATCAAATCTGATATCATATAAATATCGTCAATAAACGCACAAACTATTCGAACGCCTGCTACATCATTGAGATATGTCTGTATATTTTCTGTTGTAAATTCATATCCCATCTTCTGCAGTTTATCGTAAATACTATTGGGCTTCTTAATTCTTGTTTTTATAAAAGAAATAGGATTTCGATTGTTCTCAACTGAAAATTCATCATCCAAAACCTCAAGTTTAGTTTGTATCTCCCGAATAGCACAACGATACATCATCATTAAATTAACCTATTGTGCTACTTCAAATAGATTATGTGAAAACCTGTAAAACC
>NZ_JAJDML010000074.1:0-12833 GCF_020594215.1 Blautia sp. DFI.1.216 | reverse complement strand
AGGCAATCTGGAATGAATTTTGGCTATGTTACTGAGAACGGAGTGAACAGTAACAAACGGAGTGAACAGTAACGAACGTAGTGCGTGAATAGTAACTAAAACTTTTCTAACACTATTGTATGAAAACGATAAATATTATATAATAAACAGAAATAAACTATCTTTATTCTGGAAATGGATATGCCAGAGTACACAACATGTCTTGTATGTATGGATATGGATAATTCTTAAAACACAGAAATGGAGGATACGATCATGATTAAAAGAATAGGTATGCTTACCAGCGGCGGTGATTGTCAGGCACTTAACGCTACCATGCGAGGAGTAGTAAAGGGACTGAGCAACAATTTGGATGAACTGGAAGTTTATGGATTTGATGATGGATATAAAGGACTGATCTATGGTAAATACCGTATGCTCACATCCAAAGATTTTTCCGGAATCCTTACACAGGGCGGCACAATCCTCGGAACATCCAGACAGCCATTCAAACTGATGCGTGTTCCGGATGAGAATGGCTTGGACAAGGTTGAAGCAATGAAGCAGACTTATTATAAACTCTGCCTGGACTGCCTTGTGATCCTTGGCGGAAATGGTACACAGAAGACAGCAAACCTTCTGAGAGAAGAAGGACTGAACATTATCCATCTTCCAAAGACTATTGATAATGACATCTATGGCACAGACATGACCTTTGGTTTCCAGAGTGCGGTAAACATTGCCACAAATGCCATTGACTGTATCCATACGACAGCATCTTCACATGGACGTGTATTTATCGTAGAGATCATGGGACACAAGGTAGGAAGTCTGACACTTCATGCAGGTGTTGCAGGCGGTGCGGATATCATCCTGATTCCTGAGATCCCATATGATATCAAAAAAGTTACCGCAGCAATCCAGAAACGCGCCAAAGCAGGCAAGCGTTTCACAATCCTTGCAGTTGCAGAAGGTGCGATTTCCAAAGAAGACGCAGAACTTCCTAAAAAGAAATACAAAGAGAGACTGGAAGCCCGAGCAAAGAAATATCCGTCCGTTTCCTATGAGATTGCTGACCAGATCTACAAAGAGATCGGAAGCGAAGTCCGCGTTACAGTTCCGGGACATACACAGAGAGGCGGAGAACCATGTCCGTATGACCGCGTTCTTTCCACAAGAATCGGTGCAGGTGCAGCGCAGGCGATCATGGATGGTGAATATGGCATCATGATCGGCGTGGTAAACGGCAAAATTAAACGTGTACCTCTTGAAGAGTGTGCAGGTAAGCTTAAGATGGTATCACCGAAAGATCAGCTTGTAGTTGCTGCCAAACAGATTGGTATCAGCTTTGGTGACTGATTAAGTGAAACAGTACTTGACTGACAGATACTTTTTCATATAAGATATGGATGTAAAAAAGACCGCCGCGGGAATTTTTTCCGCGGCGGCTGTGATAATAAGATAGAGATAACTATTTGGCGCGCTGCTGACAGTGGGGGTGCTGAATAGTTACGATAGGAGTTTACTCATGAGTTACACTGCTCTTTACAGAAAGTTCAGACCGGATAATTTCGCGGATGTCAAAGGTCAGGATCACATAGTGACTACTCTGACAAATCAGATTAAGCATAACCGTATCGGCCATGCGTATCTGTTCTGCGGCACCAGAGGAACCGGTAAAACAACAGTAGCCAAAATTCTGGCGAAGGCAGTCAACTGTGAGCATCCCGTAAATGGCAGCCCCTGTAATGAATGTGCCATGTGCAAGGCAATCCAGGCAGGAACTGCAATGAATGTGATCGAGATCGATGCTGCATCCAACAATGGTGTGGATAATATACGTGAGATCAGAGAAGAGGTTTCTTACCGCCCTACAGAAGGTAAATATAAAGTATATATTATTGATGAGGTTCATATGCTTTCCACAGGTGCCTTCAATGCCCTGCTGAAAACACTGGAGGAACCACCGTCTTATGTTATGTTTATCCTGGCAACTACAGAGGCGCACAAGATTCCGATTACGATTTTATCCAGATGCCAGAGATATGATTTCCACAGGATCACCATAGACACTATCGCGGCCAGACTGGATGAACTGCTCAAAGTTGAAGGCGTAGAAGCTGAGGAAAAAGCAGTCCGATATGTAGCGAAAGCGGGAGATGGTTCCATGCGAGATGCGCTCAGCCTTCTCGACCAGTGTATTGCTTTTTATCTTGGACAGGAACTTACCTATGATAAAGTTCTGGAGGTTCTGGGAGCCGTTGACACCGAAGTGTTTAGCAAGCTTTTGCGAAAAGTGATCCGGGGAGATGTGACAGGTTCCATTCATATCCTGGAGGAACTGATCGTAGGAGGCAGGGAACTGAGCCAGTTTGTGGGAGATTTTACCTGGTATATGAGAAATCTTCTTCTCGTTAAGACTTCTGAGAATCCGGAGGAAGCGATCGATGTCTCATCCGACAACATGAAGCTTCTGAAAGAAGAGAGCACCATGCTGGATGTGGAGACGCTGATGCGGTATATCCGTATTTTTTCGGATTTGTCCAACCAGATCCGATATGCAACCCAGAAAAGGGTTCTCGTGGAGATTGCACTGATCAAGTTGTGCCGTCCTGCAATGGAGACTAATCTGGATTCTGTTCTGGACAGACTGCGTGTGCTGGAACAGCGGATGGATGAACGTCCGGTACAGCAGGTGATCGTGCAGCAGGGTTCAGGGAAAATGCCGGCAGAAACCGGAGCAGTTCAGGAACCGGCGGGAAACAAAGCACCGGCGAAAGCTGCACCGGAAGATTTGCAGAAGATCGTGGCAGGCTGGAAAGTGATCACAGGACAGACGACAGGGATGTTCAAGCAGATGCTTCAGAAATCTGTTCCGAAGTATAACAGTGAGACAGGAGAACCTGTTCTTTATGTGGAATTTCAGGATTTTCTGGGGCAGTCCTATGTGGACAATCCGGAAGCGAAGAAAGAGCTTCGGGACATTATCACTGCCCAGACAGGAAAAACAGTAGAGATCCAGATGCTGGTGGCAGATAAGCATCAGCATACAAATCTGGCAAATATCACAGTGGACCAGGCGATAAAGAATAATATCCACATGGATGTTGTGATAGAGGAGGATCCTGATGAGGAAAAAGGAGAATAAATATTGTTACTGTTCACACACCACTATCCCGCGAGGTGTTTTGGCATGAATATGCCAAAATCCCGAGACATACAAGCCAAAATTCCATTGCCGCAGGCAATCTGGAATGAATTTTGGCTACGTTACTGTGAACGGAGTGAACAGTAACTAAATATTCTCCGGACAGGAAAAGGCAGTAAATAATAAGGCAATAAATAGCAAGGAGGACATCACAAATGGCAAAACGTGGAGGATTCCCGGGAATGGGTATGCCGGGAAATATGAATAATCTTATGAAACAGGCGCAGAAAATGCAGCGTCAGATGGAAGAGAATCAGAAAGCTCTGGAAGAGAAAGAATTTACGGCTACTGCAGGAGGCGGAGCTGTAGAGGTAACTATCTCAGGTAAGAGAGAGGTGACAAAAGTAAAGCTTCAGGAGGAAGTTGTAGATCCGGATGACATCGAAATGCTGGAAGATCTCATCGTTGCAGCTACAAACGAAGCGCTTCGCAAAGTGGAAGAAGAATCTACAGCTGTTATGTCTAAACTGACAGGTGGTCTGGGCGGACTTGGCGGAGGTCTTCCATTCTGATGGAATACTACAGTAGTCATATCAATAAGCTGATCGAGCAGCTTTCCCATCTTCCGGGAATCGGTGCGAAATCAGCACAGAGACTGGCATTTCATATCATGAATATGCCAAAGGATCAGGTAGAGCAGCTTACCTCTTCCATTACCGGTGCAAGAGAGAATGTACAGTATTGCAAGTGCTGCTGTACTCTGACAGACAGAGAGATCTGTCCCATCTGCAGCAATGATAAGCGTGATCATTCAGTGATCATGGTGGTAGAGAATACAAGAGATCTTGCAGCTTATGAAAAAACAGGCAAGTTTGATGGCGTTTATCATGTTCTTCATGGCGCAATCTCTCCAATGCTTGGAATCGGGCCGGATGATATCAAACTGAAAGAACTCATGCAGCGTCTGGCAAAGGATGAGGTAAAGGAAGTGATCATTGCTACCAACTCCAGTCTGGAGGGGGAAACAACGGCAATGTATATCAGTAAGCTGATCAAACCTACCGGGATCAAAGTCAGCAGGATTGCAAGCGGAGTTCCGGTAGGAGGAGATCTGGAATATATTGACGAAGTGACTCTTTTACGTGCTCTTGAGGGGCGTGTGGAGCTTTAAGGTTACTGTTCTGACAAAAGATCATCGGAAAAGGAGGCATCACTTTGTCTAAAAAGAAAGCAACTTCTTCTGACGTGGCAAAGAGGGCAGGAGTCTCCCAGGCAACTGTTTCCATGGTCCTGAATAAGAAATATAATGTTTCTTTTTCCAGAGAAACAGTGGAGAAGGTAGAGCAGGCAGCCAGAGAATTAGGCTATCATCTTCCCGGACGAAAGAACAGAAAAGAAAGCCGGAAAGAGAAGCTGATCGTTGTTTTTTGCCCTACGCTTACAAGCCCGTATTATGTATTGCTTCTGCAGGGAATTGAGGCAGTGGCGAACAAACAGGGATATGGTGTCTTTATCTGTAATACACAGAGAGATCCCCGTCTGGAGGAGAAGTATCTGCGCATGATGGGTACAATAGAGCCGCTTGGCATTATCTACTGCTGTAATCCAAATCCGGATTTTCAGCAGCAGGTAGAGGAACTGGCGCAGACAATCCCACTGGTTATCATCAGTAATAAAGAGAAAACTACAACTATAGATGCCATTAATCAGGATAATACAGTTGTGGGAAGGATGATGGCAAGACATCTGCTTGATCTGGGGCACAGAGATGTAGCGTTTATCACTCCGCCCCTGACAAGGAGACAATGGCAGAGAACAAAACGTGTAAATGGTTTTGTGAAAGAGTTTGAGAAAGAAGGCCTGAAGGATCATGTGATCATTAAGGCTGCGGATGAAGCTATCGATATGCAGATCCCACGGATGGATTCGGAATATTCGATGGGTTATGAGCTTACTATGGAGCTTCTGGATGAAGGCAGGGAATTTACAGCTATTGCAGGCCAGAATGATATGATGGCTATTGGTGCGCTGGATGCTCTCCATGAAGCAAGGATTCATGTACCCAAGGATGTATCGGTGATTGGGTGCGATAATATCTTTTATTCGGGAATACGGAAGATCTCTCTTACTACGATCGATCATTTCGTAGCCCTTAAAGGCAGAGATGCCTGTGATATTATACTGCGCAAAATCGATGAGCAGGACCGCTTTCTTACAGATTCTGCTCCTGTCAGTCTCTATAATATTGAATATACCCCCAAGCTGATAGCGAGACGCACTACGGGGTATGTCAGAACCAAAAAAAATAATTAAATACGTCGAATGAAAATTATTAATAATAATTTATCGAAACTGCAGAACAGTTATTTGGTATAGAGCTGTGTGGCGAGGTAGATTGCGAATATCTACCCGGCAGGCATTTTCTGGAAACGTACCAAAATTTCAGGATGTGCGGCTGAAATCCGATATCAGAAATGATTTCTGACGGAGGTTTCCTGCAACAGCAAAGACAGCGAACAGTTACGAAAAGAAATGGTTATAAAACATATTGTATATTGCATGTTGATAACAACGAATATATGCTTTGACTGAAAAATAAAGAATTAATAAGACATGCGATTATTAATAAAGAAATTATTAATAATCTTTTGCCACGCTTGACCTGAATGTAAAGTCTGTTATAATGAAACCATCAGATCAATGAACGATTATGACAAGCAAAAATCAGGAGGGTTAAGAACATGAAATTTTTTATTGACACAGCAAAAGTAGAAGATATTAAGGCAGCTAATGATATGGGTGTAATCTGTGGTGTTACCACAAATCCGTCTCTTATCGCAAAAGAAGGAAGAGATTTCAAGGAAGTAATCAAAGAGATCACATCTATCGTAGACGGACCGATCAGCGGTGAAGTAAAAGCTACTACAACAGATGCAGAAGGAATGATCAAAGAGGGACGTGAGATTGCAGCCATTCATCCGAATATGGTTGTTAAGATTCCTATGACAGTAGAAGGTCTGAAAGCAGTTAAGGTTCTTCATGCAGAAGGAATCAAGACAAACGTTACTCTGATCTTCACTGCTAACCAGGCACTTCTGGCTGCAAGAGCAGGTGCTACTTATGTATCTCCGTTTCTTGGAAGACTGGATGACATTTCTACAAGAGGTGTTGATCTGATCCGCGAGATCGCTGAGATTTTTGAAGTGGCAGGAATCGAGACAGAAATCATCGCAGCAAGCGTAAGAAATCCGATCCATGTAACAGACTGTGCACTTGCAGGTGCTGACATTGCAACTGTTCCGTACAATGTAATCGTACAGATGACAAAACATCCTCTGACAGATGCAGGTATTGAGAAATTCCAGAAAGATTATAAAGCAGTATTCGGCGAATAAGGAGAATTTACCACAATGGAAAAATTAGAACTTCAGAAAATTGCAAACGAAGTCCGTAAAGACATCGTTACTGCATTACATTCTGCAAAAGCAGGACATCCGGGCGGATCTCTGTCTGCAGCAGATGTATTCACTTATTTATATTTTGAAGAAATGAATATTGATCCAAAGGATCCTAAGAAGGCTGATCGTGACCGTTTCGTACTTTCCAAAGGCCACACAGCACCGGGATACTACTCTGCACTTGCAGAAAGAGGCTTTTTCCCAAAAGAAGATCTGAAGACTCTTCGTCATCTGGGTTCCTATTTACAGGGACATCCGGATATGAAACATATCCCGGGTGTTGATATGTCCAGCGGTTCTCTGGGACAGGGAATCTCTGCAGCAGTTGGTATGGCGCTTTCTGCCAAATTAAGCAATGAAAGCTATCGTGTATACACCTTATTAGGCGACGGCGAAATTCAGGAAGGCCAGGTTTGGGAAGCTGCTATGTTTGCAGGCTTCAGAAAACTGGACAATCTTGTAGTGATCGTGGATAATAATGGACTTCAGATCGACGGTAAGGTTGATGAAGTATGTTCTCCATACCCGATTGATAAGAAATTTGAGGCATTTAACTTCCATGTGATTAACGTTGCAGACGGAAATGATATGGATCAGTTAAGAGCTGCTTTTGATGAAGCAAAAGCTACTAAGGGAATGCCTACAGCTATCATTATGAAAACTGTAAAAGGAAAAGGTGTTTCCTTTATGGAAAATCAGGTTGGATGGCATGGAAAAGCTCCGAATGACGAGCAGTATGCACAGGCAATGGAAGAGTTAGAAAAGGCAGGTGAAGCATTATGTCAGAAGTAAAGAAGATCGCAACAAGAGCAAGCTACGGTGCTGCGCTGGTTGAATTAGGTAAGAAACATGAGAACCTGGTCGTTCTGGACGCTGACCTTGCTGCAGCTACTCAGACTGGCGTATTCAAAAAAGAATTTCCGGAGCGTCATATTGACTGTGGTATTGCCGAGTGTAATATGATGGGCATTGCCGCAGGTCTGGCTACTACAGGAAAAGTTCCATTTGCCAGCACATTTGCAATGTTTGCAGCAGGACGTGCTTTTGAGCAGGTTCGTAACTCTATTGCATATCCGAAGATCAATGTAAAAATTGGCGCTACTCATGGCGGAATTTCTGTAGGTGAAGATGGTGCTACCCATCAGTGTTGTGAGGATTTTGCTCTTATGAGAGTAATTCCGGGAATGGTTGTTGCCTGCCCTTCTGATGATATTGAAGCAAAAGCTATGGTAGAAGCAGCTTATGAGCATGTTGGTCCTGTATATATGAGATTTGGACGTCTGGCAGTTCCGGTTATCAATGACAGACCGGACTATAAATTTGAATTAGGCAAAGGTATTGTCCTTCGTGAAGGAAAAGACCTTACGATCATTGCAAACGGTCTCTGCGTAGCTCCTGCTCTTGAAGCTGCAGAGAAGCTTGCGGCAGACGGCGTAGATGCAAAAGTAATCAATATCCATACGATTAAGCCTCTGGATGAAGAACTTGTAGTTGCAGCAGCCAAAGAAACAGGAAAGGTTGTAACTGTAGAAGAGCATTCAGTAATCGGCGGACTTGGCGGAGCAGTATGCGAATGCCTGTCTGAGAAAGCACCTGTACCTGTAAAACGTATCGGTGTAAATGATGTATTCGGAGAATCCGGTCCTGCCACAGCTCTTCTTGAGAAATATGGTCTTGATGCAGAAGGCATCTACAAACAGATCAAAGAATTTGTATAATTTACGATTCCCTGTGTGATGGTATCTGCCAGAGAGATTACCGTAGACAGGCGGGTAGTCTGAAGGGTTAGCTGTTCCAGTACACCTGCAATGTTTACAATCCCTGTGATATGGATATCACCAACAGGAGGAAGTTCTTTCTGAACTGCAGCACCTGGGTAAAGTGCACCATCTGCGATGGTCACATACCCCAGGTGCTTTTTTTGTCCAAGAGAGGCATCCACTGCAATAACCAGACCTTCGGGATGCAGAATTTTGATCTGGCGGGAAATTCTGGAAAGATTTAAAGCATGTACGGGGCTTTTCAGGGTACCGTAAACATAAACGCCATGAGTGTCCGTATTCAGATGTTCAAGTAACTGGTGTCCGATATAGGGACCGAGACAGTCTCCTGTCACGCGGTCACTTCCGATACACAGAAAAACCAGTTCCGACCATCTGCCGGGATATTGAAGAATACATTTATTTAAAAGAAAAGCGATTTCCTCAGCAGAACTGCTTTTCTGTGAGTCCACATAAAATACCATAAAACCTCCCTGATCGTATTATGTACTCGCAGAGTCTCTATTGTACCTGCACAAAAAGATTTCGAGAGCACATTATTGATTATATCTTTTAATTGCTATAGTCCCTTTGCTTCATAACAACAAGCTGCGAAGAGGCTTCTGATAACATCATATCCTTACCGGGATAAAAATATGCACTGTGCAAAATCTGTCGCCAAATTCTGGTAAATTCCTCTTACAATGTGATAAAATCTGCAATTTATCTGTGTTATCCTGATACCCGAAGGGGTGATGAGAGATGATAGAAGTAATCTATAAGGACGAATCTCAGGAAGGACAAAATGGTGAGGAACCGTTTGGATTACCCAGAAATATACGCCAGATCGGCCTGGCAGCCGAAGATTACAGGATTTATATGGAGGACTATGTGTACACATTTCTGGTAAGACTTGCCAGAACGGAAGACTCTCTGGGAGAAGCAAAAACCAGAGTGGCAGTTCTTACAGGAAATCTTAAATGGCGTTCTCAGACAGCTTATCTGTTTATCAAAGGTGCTATTATAGCGGAGGAGATGGAGGCAGCACCTGATCATATCGATTTTTCGGAAAATCAATGGAAGCAGATACAGGAAGCCCAGAAGGAGTACTTCGAAGATCAGGAGATTGTGGGATGGTTCTTTTCACAGCCTCAGCTTCTCCTGAAAGTATCGGAAGTGATGTCAAAAGTACACATGAAACATTTTGGAGGAGAAAAAGTCCTGATGCTTATGGAACCTCAGGAAAGGGAAGATGCTTTCTTCCGTTATGAAAACAATGAAATGGTGCGTCTGGGAGGGTATTATCTTTATTATGAAAAAAATCCCGGTATGCAGACGTACATGATCGACAAAAATGAAGAACTTCAGCCGGAACCTCAGGAAAAATATGAAGATCAGGCTGTGAAAGATTTTCGCAAAATAATTGCAGATAAAAAGGAAACCAGGAAGGAGCCGGCAGCTCCTTCTGTTTTTTCATATGGATTAACTGCATGTCTGGCAATTGCAGTACTGACAGTGGGTGTTAATTTTTACAGAAGTTACCAGAATGTAAAACAGAACGAAAAGGAGAGCGCGACGGTTTCTTCAGTGATCGTTGAGGAGATAACGCCGTCTCCTGTTGTTGGGACTTCGAACAATGAAGCTGTCAGGCAGCATAAACAATACCGGACAGATACTATACAAAATGATGCAGGGAAGAATAAAAAGAATAATGAAGAGAATGATGAAGAGAATAATCAAAGCACCAGTGAAAAAGAAAATTCTGAAAAGAAAAACAATACTTCAGAGAAAAAAATATCAGCAGAGCAGACAGATACAGAACAAAAATCGGACAAAACAGAACAGCTTCCGGATGTAAAGACAGAAAAAGCAGATAAAACCGAACAAATCTACCAGCAGGAAGCAGATGAACGTAAAGCACAGAAACGTGTCAGGGAAGCTGTGCAGAAGGAAAACAGCGAAGCAGCGGGAAAAGCCCATGAGTCATATGTGATTCAGCCCGGCGATACTCTTTTTCAGATAAGTATGGACAGATACGGAAGTATCGAAGCCATAAGTCAGATCTGCAAATTGAATGGGATGTCAGCGGACGAAATCATTTATCCGGGACAAGTAATTGTATTACCTTAGAAAACTGTGCTATAATAAATGGCAAAAACGGAAACCTGATAATCAACAAAATGAAAGTGAGAAATAAGGTAAAGGCTAAAATGGCAAATACATTTAAGAAAATAATAAAAAAACATAAAAAGAAAAAGCTTCAGGCAGAGAGAAACAGAAAAGCGAAAGCTCGGGAGAGAGCTGAAGAGGAATATGCAGATGATTATGAGCGCAGATTGTCCCGCCACAAAAGAAGTGTAGTGAAAAAGACAGTTATTACAGTGGTGGCGATAGCTGCTGCTGTAACGGCTGTGGGATTTTACATAGAGAAGAGAAGTTATCATACTTATAAAGTAGTCCAGACAAGTGAGCAGGAGGATATTGTTTCTACAAATTATGTTGAAATGGACGGAAATATCCTTCGATACAGTCCGGACGGAGTTTCGCTTGTTTCTGATAAGATGAGTACATTATGGAGTGAAACCTATCAGATGCAGAATCCTGTGGCAGATGTCAATGGAACTCGTGCGGTGATTGCGGATAAAGATGGAACAACTTTGGAGATTTATGATAAATCCGGAAAAACAGGCAGTGTAACTACTTCTTACAGTATTGTCAAAGCAAAAGTATCCAAAAGCGGTCTTGTTGCGGCAATCCTGGATGGCGGAGATGATACATGGATTGATTTTTATGGTACAGATGGAAGTCTGATTGCTGAAAATCAGACGAAGATAGATGATCCGGGATATCCCCTTGATATTGCTGTATCTGAAGACGGAGTGATCATGATGGTAACCTATCAGTTCGTAGATGGAAGTGATACGACCAGTTATGTGGCATTTTACAATTTTGGAGATGTAGGACAGAACGAGGATGACAGAATTGTCAGTGGATATAAGTATGAAGGCGTGGTAGTTCCGCAGATCCAGTATCTTGATAATAACCGGTCTGTAGCACTTAAAGATAATGGATTTACAATTTATCATGGAAGCCAGATTCCGAAGGAAGTAAAAACAGTAAAAGTAGATAAAGAAATTGTCAGTACTTTTTATGATAATGATATGATTGGTCTTGTGTTTAAGAATGACAGTAAGGACAAACAGTATACAATGGAAGTTTATACTACAGATGGCAAATTGAAATTCAAAGAAAACTTCAATATTCCATATACGACGATTAAATTAAGCGGTGGAAATATTCTGATGTACAACAGTTCCCAGATGTGTGTAATGAACAGCAGGGGAGTACAGAAATATCTTGGCAGTGTGGATGGAACGATCAAAGATTTCTTCAAAATCGGAATGAACAGATATCTTCTGGTATTGGACAGCGGTGTAGAGATAATAAAACTTAGTTAGGAGGATGAAAATGGCTTTAACGTGGGCCGGAGTCATTACGATACTTTTTCTGGCGGCTGCATGTGTCAGAGGTTATAGGCGGGGACTGATAAAAGAACTGGTTTCGCTTGTATGTGTTTTTCTGTCGATGGCGATCGTGTGGTTTATAAATCCTTATGTAAATGAGTTTATTCGGGAAAATACATCAATTTATGAAAAAGTACAGGAAAGCTGCCGGGAGTTTGTAGGAGAGGAATACAGCACATGGACAGGCAGTGGAGAAAGCCAGACTGAATTTATAAATGAAATGAATCTCCCGGAACTGCTGAGGAATGGACTGGTTCAGAATAATAATTCTGACAGTTACCAGTATTTGGCTGTAACTACATTTTCGGATTATATTGCTCAATATCTGGCGAGAATGGCAGTGAATGGAATTTCTTTCCTGATTTCTCTGCTGATGTCGACGATTATGGTGAGGAGTATCACATGGATGCTGAATCTTGTGACGAGATTACCTGTGTTGCATGGCATGAACAAGGTAGCAGGAGCGTTGCTGGGGGCAGTTAAATTCCTTATAGTAATATGGATTATCTTTCTGGCTCTCACCATTGTGTGCAATACAAAGGTTGGTGAGGCGGCCCTTCAGATCATTAAGAAAGATTGCATCCTGAGTTTCATATATGACAGAGATATCCTGATCAGGATATTTATGAGTATCTTCTATTAAAAAGGTTTGGTATCTGTGGACCGTAGGTATCGGATCCAAATGTCTTCCTGCGCAAATGCGAACGATTTTTGAATAATTGCGCGTCGCATTCTCGTTACTTAGTGATGAGTTAGACGCGCAAATTTTTTACCCAAAGGAAAACATATGTTTACTTTTAGCGCTATATGTGCTAAAATATAGCCATGGGTAGTAGAAAAAACAACAGAATCTGAGAAAAGAGTTATCAGGGAAAAATAAAAATGCAGATAATATCCAGTTATGGTGTGGAATTACGAAAACAGAATATCCCGATCCGCCAGACACTGGAGATCTACCGTTCTG
>NZ_JAJDML010000073.1:0-12911 GCF_020594215.1 Blautia sp. DFI.1.216 | reverse complement strand
TTCTGAATGTCACGGCCTGCGCCTGTTTCCGCTTATAATTCCTTAGAAGCCTTTCTGCTTCATTATTAGTGGCAGGTACCCGGAGATCATGCAGGAACAGCAGATGGTTCTGCATATATTTCTCTATTCTCAGAAATAAATTATACCCGTCTCTATAGTAATCGTTTGCCGGAACATTTTCATATTCCTTCCGGGCGGTCTCCAGTATCTTACGGTATCTTTCTTCGAATTCAGAGACCTTACAGGGATCCAGTTCCTCAGACGGCTGTAATCCATTCCGGAAATGGATCATTTCCTGTACCAGTGAATGCATATCTTTATTCCAGGTACGGTCCGGCTCATTATCCATGCTACCTTTCAGATAGCGCAGCACATGGGCAAGGCATTCCTGATGATCCGTTCCATAATTATAAAAGGTCCGGTCATGATCGTGTACAAGAATCCCCTGGTAATCTTCAGTGACCGTGTCCTTTACCCCTTCATGCCCTTTTTTCTCACGGGCAAAATACAGGGCTTTTCCGTCCGGCGTTGCGCAGACATATATCTGGCAGCCCTTTCCGTTTTCCCTGCCATTTGTACAGTCTGTATGCATGACAGGGGAAAGCAGCATATCTGCATAAGCAGCCCTGCGCTCAGCTTCCGTTTTTAAGGCAAACTCCCTGCTGAGTCTGCTCACCATTCCTTTTGAGATATTCAGTTTTCCACCGGTCAGGCCTGACAGAAACTGTCTGCTCTTATCGATCGATGTACAGCAGTCATTGTTAAGAAGAAACAGAAATGCCCGGATGCTGCCGTCATAATTCACATCATCAATGACTCCGGCCGGAAATGGAGCATGAACGCGTTCTCCCGTCTGACTGCTATAATAAACATCTGCATGATATTCTGTTACATCCAGGAGCATGCGGATGCCTACCCGTTGTTTTATGATCGTTTTTGATGTCTTTTTAAAAGAATTGTCTTCCAGGACTATTTCCGGAGGCGGGAGAAGGATTGCCGGCCGGGTCGGCTCCTGTTTTTTGCGGCAGTGTCCCTTATGGCCTGGCTGGCCTCCGGGTTTCCTTCCGGTCTTTTCCCTGCTGTTCGTGATCTTTTTCTTCCGGAGTGTTTTGGAAGAAGGGATAGAAGAATTTTCATAATCACGGTTTATCTGTGCACGGAGTTTCAGATTTTTTCCCTGTTCTTCTTCCAGCCTGACTGCTGTTTCATAAAACTGGTGCTGGAGTTCTTTTACCTTATCCAGTGCATCATCCCTCTGTTTTTCTGCTTTCAGGGCGCGCTTTTCCATCTCCTGGAGCTCCTGTTTCGTTTTCTTCTGCATTTTTTCAAACTCCAGAAGCATATCTTCCAGTACCTGGAACCAGTAATTACGGACACGTATCGTTTCCTTATGGGCATCCGCCGCTTCTTTCTGCAGTTCCAGGATCCTGGATCCATATTACCTGCATTCCTTCTGATGAAGCTCTTTCAGCCGGACATATCTTTCTCCGGATTCCAGTTCTTTATTTCTGGTCTGTGCAGCTTTCAGGCGGCACAGGAGTGTAATACGGTCATAAGCATCAGGCATACTTTTTCCCCCGGCATAGTTTTATCTGTCAGACGCCGCTGATAATATCTGTGATCTTTGAAATATGGTCTTCCAGAAATTCGATCATTTCTTTCTGCTTCTGGATAAACTCTTCCTGGATCTCAATCTGCTTGAGATAACCGTCAAGAAGTTCATCACGTTTTCTAAGTTCTTCTCTTAAATCAATGTTCATAAGCCGTCCTCTCTTTCCTGACAAAAGTATAGCAGAAACACAGGAAAAAAGCGAACTGCCGGAAACTTATCATATGTTCTCCGCCTTCTAAGAACGTGGCAGTTTTATACTCACTGAGTTTTGCTGTTTCATTTGCAAATTGAATACCCACTTTTGAGGCATCAATCCCCAGAACCTTATGTGTAGAAATATCTCCGGTTCCGCATCCAAAATCCAGGACATTTGTTGTTTTTTCCGCAAATAGTTTTAAAGCTTCATCAAACATGGTTTCCACTTTCAAATCTAACTTTCTTAAATCTACAGGTGTACATTCTTTAAAAACCTGATTCCACATTTCTATTTCCTGTTCATATGCTTTATTCAAGACTTCGTCATCTCCTCATTACTTAATTCCTTTTTTCAAAAAAGAAACTGCTCCAGATATTTTTTTCACAGACCTGCTCATTTCATCTACAGCAATCCTGCTAGTACATCGTTTTCGAAACACGCTCTAACACTCTACCGCTACTTTGATCACACCATCTCTCTTATTTTCAAAAAGTTCATATGCTTCTTCGATTCTGCTAAGCGGATAGGTATGTGTGATAAGTGGTTCTGTATTAATCTTACCTTCTGCGATCAGTTTCAGGGTTTCCTCACAATCACATCCATCCACTCCACCTGTTTTGAATGTGAGATTTTTTCCATACATATCCGGAAGTGGCAGTACCTGAGCCTTATCATAAAGTGCAACCACTGTCACAGTTGCATTTGGTCTTGCACATTCCCATGCCAGACGAAATGTAGATTCCGCTCCCGCAACCTCAAGAACTACATCAGCTCCACCGTGATCACTATGGTCCTGGACAAAATCAAAGCATTCCTCCGGCGAGACAGTAAGAACCTCCGGATAATGTTCATTAATAAAATGAATTCTGTTTTCATCTTTTTCACACATAATAATACACTTTGGATTTTTCAGCATAACACTTAGCAAAGTGCAAATCCCTGTAGGACCAGCTCCAATAATCAGCACAATATCCTCCTCTGTGATCTCAGAAATACGTGCAGCCCAATAGCCAGTGGCAAGAACATCTCCTACCAGCAAAGCCTGTCTGTCAGTAACTCCTTCCGGAATTTTGTTCAGTCCCTGGTCAGCAAACGGAACTCTTACATATTCTGCCTGACCACCATCTATACGACAGCCAAGAGCCCATCCGCCATTCTCATCTGTACAGTTATTTACATAACCTTTTTTACAGAAAAAACATTCACCACAAAAGGTTTCTACATTTACAGTCACACGATCCCCTGGTTTTACATGAGTTACAGCACTTCCAACTGATTCAACAATACCTACCATCTCATGTCCCACAGTTATACCAGGAACTGCACGGGGAACACTTCCGTGTTTAATGTGCAGATCACTTGAGCAGATACTTGCAAGCGTTACCTTTACAACTGCATCTCGTTCATGCGTAAGTACTGGTTTTGGTTTTTCCATTAATTCAAATTTTCCCTTTGAAACATATGTATAAGTCTGCATTATTTTATCCCATCACTTTCCGGATTATTTTATCAGATGATCCTTCATAAATTTTAATGTTTTGTCTGCCTTTAGCCAAACTGCTTCCTGTTCTTCATGGGTAACAAAGATCAATGTCTTTCCCTCGGTCTTTTTTAAAATATAATCAATTGTTTCTGTGCATACCAGTCTTATATTGGAAGCAGCACTCAGATTTTCGCACAGGCGATCTTCCTGAAATACTGCACTGATCTTCCTGTCACTTATCACTTCTATTTTTCCCTTATCCGGAATATCCAGCCCCAGAAGAAGCCGTATCAGTGTAGTTTTTCCACATCCGGATCTTCCTCTTATACAAGTGGTTTTCCCTTCTGGAAAAACGCAACACAAATCTCTCAGTATCTGCTGCTCTCCGTATGCTTTACTGACATGATCTACCTTTATATCCATATCTTTTCTCCACCTGTAACAAACCTCACAAATAACGCATTTAAGAAAATTACCATAAATCAAAATCTCCGTTATTTATGTTCTATCATATAAACTACTCTGCTTACAATTCCAAGAAAACACTTTTCAAATACAAAACTTATCACAATAATCACAATCGTCCATGCAAAAAGATCAGGAGTATTCAGATATATTTTTGCATTATACAGTTTCTCACCAATAGAACCTGAGGGTACTCCGATAACCTCTGCTGCCACTCCTGCTTTCCAGCACATCCCAAGTGAAAGCCTGCATGCAGAGAGAAAATAAGGTAGTACCTGCGATACATAAATATATCTGATCTTTCTTCCGGGATTCACCTGAAATACTTTTGCCATTTCCAGTATCTTACTGTCAGTCTGCCGTATTCCCTCAAGGATATTCGTATATATCACAGGCAGAACCATAAGAAAAGAAATAAAAACTGACAGATTTCTGGACGGTATCCATATCAGGCACAAAATGATAAAAGACGCCACAGGTGTAGATTTGACCACCGCAATTACAGGTACTATCAGGATTTCCACTGTTTTTGACCAATATGCCAACACTACCAGAAAGATTCCCAAAAACATAGCCAAAAGAAATCCTGTCACAATACGCACAAAACTAAATCCAACAGACTGCCAGAAATTCCCGGTAAAACTCAGTTCAAAAAGCTTTCGGACAACAGAAACAGGAGATGCTAGAAGAATCTCCTGTCCCAGATACATACTTGCAAACTGCCAGATTGTAATCCAGAAAAACACTGCCACTATGCGGATTCCTGTATAGCATCCTTTCTTTATTTAAGAATTCAAGAAGTATTTAAGTTCATTAAATATTTTATCACACAATGAAAAAATATTTAATGAAAACTTTGATATTTACCAATAATTTTTCTATTCTTTTCATAACCTGACGGCATATTTTGTTGCTTTTCCATACTGATTATTCTATAATATATAATATCTGTTTGCAATTTTTTGTTGTTTTTTCTGAAACAGCAAAAATCGAAAAACATGTTGCTGAGAACGGAATGAGCAGTAACAATGTCAAACGATCTCATCTATAAAATAAAATATCAGGAGTATACAGATATGGAATTGAAAAACAGAACTTTATCAAATTTCGCCGATCTTGTTCAAACCGGTGAATGCAAAAAATTCAAAGGCCGCCTGAAGGTAGGTGTGGATTTGGGTACAGCTAATACAGTTCTGGCAGTTGTAGACACTACCAACCGTCCGATTGCTGGCATATCCGCTCCCTCCCAGGCTATCAGAGACGGCGTGATCGTCAATTATTATGAATCTGTTCAGCTTGTTACACGGCTGAAGGCTGAACTTGAAGAAAAACTGAAAACTGAACTTCCTTACGCTGCAGCTGCAATCCCACCCGGAGTTTCCGAAGGAAGTTCAAAAAGTATTCAATATGTGCTGGAGGGTGCAGGTTTTGAGGTTTCCAATATCGTAGACGAACCCACCGCTGCAGCTGCTGTACTTAAGATTTCAGACGGCGCTGTAGTGGATGTAGGTGGAGGCACTACAGGAATCAGTATTCTCAAAAACGGCAAAGTAATCTACACAGACGATGAAGCTACCGGCGGCAGTCACATGACCATGACTGTAGCAGGGCACTATAACATCCCATACGAAGAAGCTGAAATTTTAAAAACAGATCGTTCAAAAGAAGCTGAAATTTTCCCTGTAATCAAAGCAACGGTAGAAAAAATGGCCACGATCACTCAGAAATTTCTCACAGGCTACCAGGTACCCGCTGTATATGTTGTAGGCGGTTCCGCAAGTTTTGAAGATTTCACAGGCGTATTTGAAAAAAAGCTTGGGCTACCTGTTTATCGTCCGGTACATCCTCTGCTGGTAACCCCACTGGGTATCGCTTATCACTGTGATCTTCCACCAGTCACACACAAAAAATAATCAAAACTTTTCATAAAATACTATATAAGGGGGTATTATACCATGAGAGAACTAAAAGCAACAAAAATCAATGCTGCAGATTTTGCACCATTTGGTACATTTTTCAGCATGACAGAGCCAGAAGGCTATCCATTACATGGTGAAATACATAAATTTTATCCAGACCGTATTTCCGGTACCTGTATGGGATCCATTGGTTTTTCACCTATTGCAGTACATAAAGATGAACGCATCGTTAAAGCTGCTGAATATCACACAACTACCTGGGAAGGAATTGTTGCACTGGATGATGACATGATCATACATGTAGCACCGGCTTCTGCAGGCGCACCTGTTCCGGAACTTACCAGAGCATTCATAGTTCCAAAAGGAACTATGGTGAAGATCAATACTGCTATCTGGCATTTATGTCCTCTTCCTTTAAACAATGAAGTACTCCATGCCATGATCATTCTTCCGGAATGCACTTATGCAAATGACTGCACAGTAGTAGATTTTGAAGAAAAAGACTGGTTTAAGATTACTGTCTGATATACATAAATATCCCCGGAACTCCACTGTTTTTACATAAAGTTCCTGGGATATTTTTATTGTCTGATTTTTACAATACACCCTGCTTCTGCATTTCGGCAGACACAGAAACATACTCTTTACTGTTTTCAAGATTTCCCAGCTTTTCTTCCCATGTAAGGTTTCGTTTAATCTTTGCAGGACTTCCCATCACCAGAGAACCGTCCGGTATCACTGTATTCTTTGTCACAAGACTTCCTGCTCCTATGATACAATCCTTACCTATTCTGGCACCATCAAGAACAACCGCTCCCATTCCGATCAATGTACGGTCACCGATCATACATCCATGAAGCACTGCATTATGTCCAACTGTCACATTATTCCCAATATGTACCGGCATATTACGGCTTACATGAATCGTACAGTTTTCCTGAACATTAGATTCCTCACCAATCACGATCGGAGCATCATCGCCACGTATCACAGCATAATGAAGAACACAACTGTCACGCCCGATAGTTACATCTCCAATAACCACTGACTGCCTTGCAATTTTTGCATCTTCTGATATTTTTACACTCTTATAATCCATCTTCCGAAATACCTGCCTTCTTGATTTAATACTACCTTCACATCATTTTCAATACCCTGACACTTCTTTACTGCAGAATCTTTATACATATTCCAAAAAGACTTTCTGCATTTCATTTACTGATTTACAGAAAGTCCTCTTAGCTATTATTTATGGTGTTTTTCTTCCTCTTCTTTCACCAGTCTTGATGTTTCTTCAGACGGTGCTGAGATTACAGCTGCTGCTATAATTTCACAGGGCGGGTTTCCCTTTACAGCATCTACTGCTGCCTTTACTGCTGCTATATCGCCACTTAAGAATATAGTTGCGTGACCTCCGCACTTGGTATGCCAGGTACGGAATTCCACATCTGATGTTTTCAGCATCTGGTCAAGGACAACTACTGCATTACAGCTTCCCACAACCTCTACTAATCCTAATGCTCCATATGACATCTTCTCATTTCCTCCTGACATGTTCTATTTGTTAATGGTCATCTTAAGTGCCACTTCAGTATCTGCGGAAGGTGATGCGATCACTGTGTGAGAAACAATCTTGCCAAGGGGTTTGGCTGTCTCTAAGGCCACTTCCATTGCTGCATTCACATCAGAAACACTGCCGCGTATTTTTACACATGCTCCGCTTTTCAGTCGGTTTCGTTCGACGCTTTGAATCGTTACGTTTGCAGCCTTGGATGCTGCATCGAGAGCGACAAAGCAAGCTACCAGGTTATCCAGTTCAAATGCCCCAACTGCCATGCCATCATAGTTTTTTGCCATTTTATCCTCCTTACGAGACGGGAAAATGGTTCTCCCGACTGCTGTCTTTTATACTAGTATACCTTGTTTTCATTATAATCACAAGCTATTTTCTACTGAAATCTCACAAAAATTCACATAATGCCACGCAATACCACATCATCTTCAAGAGTTTATCTGTTGGATTGTTTATTTTTCACTATTTTCATAAATCTTCTCTCTTACAACCATTCACAGGCTTCTATGCAGAACATATACTAATATGGAGAACAACAATCTGCTGTTGTCAGGTTTTAATCGTCATGCATCAAATGACCCGGAATTATCCGGTACCTCCTGCTGTAACATTTGATGCTGTAGGGTCAGACGGATATTTGCAATTGAAGCAGAGGACTTACTTGATTCAGTTAAATTTTTTCTAAATCTGCAATATTTTCAGGATATTCCATATCTGAATATAATTTCAGCTGTAACTGTAATATTCTGTTATATTCATCACAGCCCGGTTCTAAAACTCTTCTTTGTTCATACAGTTTATGATCTTCCTCACTCATTTTCACATCAAAGCTTTCCTGAGTATGGAACTGGATTTCAATACGATAGTTGCGTGAGTTTTTAAACTTTGCATTTACGCCATTATACGGAAAGCTGTCATTGACCCAATAATTTTTCAATGAATATATCTTCCAGTTTTTCTCATACAGAGCATCTGTCACAGATCGTATCTGTTCAACATATTCTTTCGGTTCCAGTATCACTGTATAACGAATAACATCCGCTATTGAATCAAAAAAAGACTTCTCTACTCTCTGATAAAGCTTATTATATAAGGACTTCGGTGATTTTACTCTATACTCTAATCCCGCAAGTACTGCTTTATTTATTTTTGCAAAGTCCATAAGAAATTTGGTGATCTCAAACTCTGTAGACAGATAATCCGCATAAAATACTCTTTCTTCAAAAGAAAGTTTATGAAAAAATTCAATATCCTCTTCTGTCCATGATTCTTCAATTTCTTTATTAAGATAGATCTTCTCTGAATTTTCAGCAGACAGAACACACTTGAGCTCTATCGAATCAATGCAAAAAAGACTGGTATTGTCACCCGACTCATGAGTAAGACTTCTGAGAATCTTATTAAAATTATTGATAATTATATTGACTTTTCTTTCAATCAGTGCATATGCTGAATCCGATCCACCTGCTTCTATCACAAGTTTACCATCTTTAACAGAAATGCTTCTTACGACATTTCTTTCAACAAATCCAACAATCTCTTCAGAATTATATTTATCAAAATCCTCATAATCCAGATCAGGATTTATATTTTTCAATTCTGCAAGCTGATTTCCAACCACAAGAACTGCTGCCAGATCCTTCAATCTGACAGTATTTTTATTGTCTAATACCAAAATTTCTTCCAGCTGATTTATATCATCGCTGTTTCCGCCAATAAAATACAGCATACTGGTTATGGCATATTTATGTTTCTCTGACGGAAATTCAAATATATCTCCATATTCTTCTATCAGACACGCACTGAACAAAACATGATATTTGCTCATGATCTGCAGGAATGTAAGCGATTGAGTCTGCTTTTGAATTCCCAGTCTGTTTATATATCTGTTCATGATTTCCTGATTTAAACCAAATCCGGTATGCGCAAACAGGGCTGCCAGCAAAAGACAGTAACACTCATCTTCATTCAAGCCTTCCAGTTTCTTTCTGTCCATTATTAAATCGCAAAATTCTGCAATATCTATAAAATGCATAATAGAATAATCAGAAATATTGGGATATATCTTTTTATATTTTTCCAGCATTCTCTGGACAACTGTACAGTTGTCCCTGTAATTCTCATATAATTTTTTTGATTTTTTAAGTAAATTTTCCGAACACTTGTTAACTATCATTTGAATGATCCTTCCTCAATTTGCACTGCTTATTTCTACTATTATACTCAAAAACAGCAGCCTTGTATATAGCTGCTGTTTCCAAAACTTCAGTAAAATTACATTTTCGCCCTTACCATAAAAAGCCAAAAGCTTCCGATGCATACCTGAGGAAAGACTCACTATCTTTCCCCTCTTTTTCTTAATTTCATGCGTATCCATTTAAGCATCTGAATAATCGGAAGGCTGGCAAACGCATACAGATATACGCATCCAAGCTGCATCAGGTTCAACGTCTCCACTTTAAACAGAAAATGAAGTCCAGGAACCGTCAGTACTGCTGTAATAAGTACTGACCCAAGTGCAAATGCTCCCTGAAGCCATTTATTATTAAAGAAACGTTTTGTAAAGATAACCGGATGATCCGATTTGCAGTTAAATCCATGAAACAAACGTGCCAGGCAAAGTGTTCCGAAAGCGTAGGTACTTCCCAGCAATGCACCATTCTGGTAATATCCTGTCAAAAATCCAATCATTGTCATCACACCGATCACAAAACCTTCCAGCCCGATCTTACCAAGAAAATCTTTTGTCAGTATTGACTCGTCTGCAGATCTTGGTTTCTCATTCATCACCTCACTGCTATGAGGCTCCACACCCAGTGCGATTGCCGGAAGGCTGTCTGTCAAAAGATTGATAAACAGCAGATGCACCGGTGCAAAGGGAACCGGAAGTCCTGCAAGCGATGCACAAAGAACTGCCAGAATCGCGCCAAAGTTTCCTGACAAAAGAAACTGGATCGCATACTTGATATTCTGATATAAATTTCGCCCATTTTCCACTGCTTTTACAATTGTTGCAAAATTATCATCTGTAAGTACCATTGCTGCGGCATCCTTTGCAACCTCGGTTCCAGTCACTCCCATTGCGACACCAATGTCTGCCTGCTTCAATGCCGGAGCATCATTCACACCGTCTCCGGTCATTGCCACGATCATCCCTTTCTCCTGCCATGCACGGACGATACGGATCTTGTGCTCAGGTGACACTCTTGCATACACAGAAATATTCGGAACAAATTCCCTCAGCTGCTCATCACTCATATTTTCAATATCAGCACCCTCGCATGCCTCCGACAGATCATGTAAGATTCCAATTCTCTTTGCAATTGCCGCTGCTGTGATCTTATGATCTCCCGTTATCATGACCGGTCTGATTCCCGCTTTTATACATTCTGCAACTGCAGCCTTTGATTCTTCCCTGGGCGGATCCATCATAGCAATCAGGCCAAGAAATACCAGATGTTTCTCATCTTCCATCGTCAATATATGATTCTCCGGAATTTCACGATAAGTAAACGCCAGTACCCGTAACCCTTCCATCGAAAAATCCTGATTCTGCATCTGGATCTTTTCTTTATCTGCTTCTGTAATTTCCCGGACTCCATCCTTTGTCCAAATCCTCTCTGTCAGTTCCAGAAGCCTGTCAACAGCACCTTTTACAATCATCCTGTTCTCGCCATCGATTCTGTGAAGTGTTGACATCATCTTACGGTCACTATCAAAAGGAAGCTCTCCTTCTCTTGGATAAAGATTTCTTACATCGGCAGCCTCTATTCCGCATCTGCTGCCCAGATTGATCAATGCCGTTTCCGTCGGATCTCCGATCTCCACTCCATTTTCATTTGTTGAATCATTACATAAAATACTGTAATCCAAAAGACATCTCTGTGCCGGATCTGCTGCATCAATTGCAGCTGCTGAAATCCTTTTTCCATCAATATAATAATCTTCTACTGTCATTTTGTTCTGTGTGAGCGTTCCTGTCTTATCCGAACAGATAACAGATACACTCCCAAGGCCTTCCACAGCCTGAAGCTTACGAATGATTGCGTGCTCCTTTGCCATCTTCTGTGTTCCAAAAGAAAGAACGATTGTCACAATAGAGCTTAACGCTTCCGGGATTGCTGCAACTGCAAGCGCTACTGCAAACATAAATGCACTGCTGATCTTCTCACCACGAAATACATTGATTGCAAACAGAATTCCGCAAAATATCAGTATCAGAATCGAAAGCTTTTTCCCAAAATCATCCAGATTTGCCTGAAGTGGCGTTTGTTTTTCAGAAGTCGATTTCAGAAGTCCCGCAATCTTTCCAACCTCTGTCTGCATACCTACATCTGTTACAACTGCTTTGCCACGCCCATATGTAACAAAGCTTCCGGAAAACAGCATATTTGTCCGATCGCCAAGTGGTGCTTCTGCCAAAATAGTGTCCATGCTCTTTTCAACCGCAAGACTTTCACCGGTAAGAGCACTTTCATCCACCTTAAGACTTGCATTTTCAATCAGTCTTCCATCTGCCGGAATCATATCACCTGCTTCAAGCAGAATCACATCCCCCACAACCAGTTCTCTTGCAGGGAGCTGGACAGCCACACCATCACGCAATACTTTTGCTTCCGGTCCGGAAAGCTTCTTTAAACTCTGCAAAGACTGCTCAGCCTTTACTGTCTGTACGGTTCCCAAAATCGCATTAATCGTAATAACGATCACGATAACCGCTGCGCTTTCCACATCTCCAAGCATACCGGATATCACTGCCGATGCAATTAATATCAGCACCAGAAAATCCTTATACTGTTCAAAGAAAATCTGTAAAATACTTTTTTTCTTTCCTTCTGCAAGCTCATTCCATCCACAGTTCTCTCTGGATCTTTCAACCTGTTCACTGGTAAGCCCTGATTCCCTGCTTTCCACGTGATCCAGAACTTCTTCTACTGTTTGTTGATAGATTTCCTTCATTACCTTTGCCTCCTTTTTTGCAAATATTCACCAACTGTAATTTTTTATGCAATGAAGGATTTTTAATAAAATGATATAAAAAAGAAACCCTTATTGCATAACAAAAAATGCAATAAAAGTCTCACCATTTCCTTGCAGCGCCGGATGTCTCCACCGTACTGACGACACTGCAAACGCAGATTTTCAAACGTAGGTTACTCCCCTTTATTGAATCTAATACTATAACAAAATCAATACCTCTGTCAAGATATTTTGTAAATCATCGGGCAAAAAGTTACTGTTTACTCCATTCTCAGCAACACGCTTCGCGATGCAGGAAATATGAACCTCCTTGTGCAAAGCCCAAGGAGTATCGTTTGCTTCGCAAACTTAATTTATGCTAGCCGCATAAATTCGCGCGGTATGTCTCGGGTTTTCTGTGAGCAGCCAACGCATTACTTCCAAGAAAATTGCCTACGATCAGGGAATCTGCTGTATTATACAACTGCTGAAACAGATTTCCGAGAAACAGTGGAATGGCAAAAAAAGATAATCTTTCCAGAGATACTTCCCTCTGTCATTCTTGAATCCTTTTTCATAATTTTTGATACCTTCCCGTTTTTTCTTTATTTTATCACAAAAAAGCCAACTATCTTACTCCTTTTCCCCCTCATTCGCTTCCTCTATTGTCACACTCTCCTGTACCTGCATATCCGTATACTGAA
>NZ_JAJDML010000072.1:0-13163 GCF_020594215.1 Blautia sp. DFI.1.216 | reverse complement strand
GAAGTAGGAATGGAACATAGAAGTTTATAACTTTTTATAAGTTTTCAGTAACGGAATGATAGGATGTCCATAAAAGGAATTTATGATATACACTGTCATATTGTACCCGGTGTAGACGATGGAGCCACAGATATAGGAGAAACCGTAAAATTACTCCGGATGGAATATGAACAGGGCGTGCGGACGGTTATTACAACTCCCCATTTCCGCTTTCGGATGTTTGAAACACCTGCGGAGAAAGTCAGAGAGCAGTTCAGACTGGTGGAGAAAGCGGCATCAGAGATAAGCCCGGATCTCCATGTGTATCTGGGATGTGAGTTTCACGCCAATATGGAGATGCTTCCCATGCTCAGAGAACAGAAAGTAATGACAATGGCCGGTTCGCGGTATGTTCTTACAGAATTTTCCCATAACTCGGAAGAAAGCTATATACGGGAACGTCTCGGTGCATTGCTCTCCGGAGGATATAAGCCGATCATGGCACATATAGAACGTTACGAAGCCACACGCAACAGTCTGGATTTTGTGGAAGAACTGGCAGATATGGGCGTCTATATGCAGATTAATGCAGACAGCATCACAGGAAAAGACGGATTTTTTACTAAACGGTACTGTAATAAAATCATGAAAGACGGACTCCTTCATTTCGTCGGATCAGACTGTCACAACAGTGCAAAGAGGAGCAGCAGGATTGGAGAGGCATATCGTATGGTTTCAGCGAAATTCGGGCAGGACTATGCAGATGAACTGTTTATTCATAATCCTGCAGAAATTCTGAAACAGAAACAAAAACATGAGGCTACAGATTGACTTTTTTTATTGGCTGATATACAATAAAATCGGTTTGTGTCAATTTTGCTGTTTACTTTCAGAAATACATAAGACAGAATATTACCTGTGAACAGTAATGTACAAAACTATAAAGAAAAAAGGGAAAAGGAAATTATCAGATGTTAGACAATTTGAACAGTAACTTTGAGAGCAGCAAAGCACAGAGACCCGATGCAAATGATGATGAAGTCGAAATCGACTTACTGGAAATATTTTATGCGCTCAAGAAAAAAATCCTTCTGGTACTGATGGTTGCTCTTGTCGGAGGCTGTATTGCAGCAGCATATACGCAGTTTTTAATGACACCGATCTACAGCTCCACATCCAGTATCCTTGTACTTTCGAAAGAAACCACACTGACATCACTGGCGGATCTGCAGTTAGGTGCCAGCCTGACCAGTGATTATACAGTTCTGATCACAAGTACCCCTGTGATGGAACAGGTAATTTCAGATTTGGATCTGGATATGACTGCAGAACAGCTGAAAGGAAGCGTAAGTATCAATAATCCTACAGATACCCGTATCCTTGAGATTACTGTCAATAATACAGATTCTAAAATGGCCAAGAAGATCGTAGATGAGATTGCGAATGTTTCTTCATCCTATATTGGCGATAAAATGGAAGTTATTCCGCCAAAGATTATTGAAGTTGGTAAGATTGCTACTGTAAGAACTTCTCCAAGCGTAAAGAAGAATGCAGCACTCGGCTTCTTACTCGGTTTCCTTGCATGTGCGGCAATCGTGGTTGTATACGCTGTAATGGATGATACTATTAAGACAGAGGAAGATATTGAGAAATACCTGGGAGTTTCTGTTCTTGCCAAGGTTCCTGACAGAAGAGATTTTATAAATTCGAAGAACAGGAAATCAAAGAACAAGAATAAGAAGCACCATTAAACTGATGGAGGAATCTGAGCAATGAAGAAACTCAATTTAACAGATAAAAGAAATCCGGATTATTTTTACAGTGAGGCGATCAAAACTCTGCGTACCAATATTCAGTTGTCGGGTCAGAGTATAAAGACAATTCTGGTTACAAGCTGTTATCCAAACGAAGGTAAGAGTGATATAGTACTCAGTCTTGCCCAGGAGCTTGGGAGCATTGGCAAGAAGGTTCTCCTTCTGGATGCGGATATCAGGAAGACTGCATATGCCGGACGACTGGGTGTGGAAGAGGAAGTGAAAGGTCTCTCACAGCTTCTGAGCGGTCAGGTGGGACTACAGGAGGTTATTTATTCTACAAACTTTCCGAATATGGATATCATATTCGGAGGTCCAAGTGCACCGAACCCGTCAGGACTTCTCAGTGAGAATATCTTTAAGGTATTCTTAAAGGAAATCAGAGAATATTATAATTATATCCTGATCGATACACCGCCTATCGGAACAGTAATTGATGCGGCAGTGATCGGAAGATGCTGCGATGGTGCAGTCTTTCTGATCGAACCGGGAAATGTCAGGTACCGGGATGCACAGAAAGCATTTAAACAGTTGGAAAGAAGCGGATGCCGTATTCTTGGAGCTGTTATGAACAAGATAGATACCAGTGATGACAAATATTATTCTTCTTATTATAAGCATTATGGAGAGTATTATCGCAGAAGTGACGAAGAAGCCCAGATTAAATAATACGGGCTGTTATCTGGCAGTAAGACAGAAACCATGATTAATGATAAAGGAGAATTTGGAAAAGTGAGCAAAATAAGAAAGAAAAAAACAAAAAAGACGAATATCTTACTGGGCTTTATCTGCATTCTGCTGGCAGTTCTCCTGGGCTTTATTCTTGTGACCAGTTATAAATCGGAACAGAAGGAATCCAGACACCTGTCAGAAATTGCGGACGACCAGCAGAGTGGGATTGAAGATTACGAAGCAGTAAAAGAACGTGCAAAAGAGCTGGAGGAGATATCTTCCGAAGAAGCAGAAGATACAGAAGACATTAAATCAAAGAACACAGAAGACACAAAAGACACAGAAAAAACGGATACAGCTGACACAGAAGATGCAGATAAGACAGAAGATACAAAAGATGAGACGGCAGCTGCTTCAGGTATTGTGTGCTGGGGAGATGATCTGATCAATGGGGAAGAATCCAATACATATTCCTATATGACAGTACTTCAGAAGCTTCTGACCGATAATGGCTATAATGTGACAGTGCTCAATAAAACGCTTCAGGGAGGCGGCACTCTCTCCATGATGAAGATGGCTGGTGTAAGTGATGAAACTATTCAGAGCTATATTACTAAACATCAGCAGACTGCAAACGGTGCCCAGCTGAATGTAACAGAGACCGGAATACGTGATCTGACAGAAGAACAGACTACAAGAAATGATATGGATTGTATTCCAGTTATCTTCATGGGATATTATGGCGGCTGGAATCATGATCCTGCAGAACTGGCAGACCAGCAGGAACAGATTTTAAATACATTTCAGAATAAAGATCAGTTTATTGTAGTAGGAACACGCCCTATGGACGGAAGCGTAACCTCTGAAGCACTGGATCAGGTGCTCAGCCAGAAATGGGGAGAACACTATATCAGTCTTGCAGATGTGACTGCACAGCCGTCTTCTACCTATGAGGCTCAGCAGGCAATGGCAGAGGCAATATTACAGAAATTGCAGGAGCTTAATTATATCAGCAAAAACTGATGAGATAACTGAAATACAGAGATTGAAGGAATGAAAATGAAAAAAACCACAAGAAAAGCCATCAGACAGCGCAAGATCTGTATGCTTTTGATTATTATCCTGATCATAGTTCTTTCCATTCTTGGCGGCGGTTATTATCTGTTAAGCCAGAAAAATGTTGCATTGCCAAAAATCGGTGGTTACAACAGTGACAGCCGGAATCAGACGGATTTGAACCAAAACAGTGATACCGTGGAATATAAAGGTGAGACATACAAATATAACGATCATCTCAGCAATTATTTATTCCTGGGAATTGATACAAGGGAAGCTGTAGATACTTATCAGTCACAGGCAGATGCCGGGCAGGCAGATGCAATTTTTCTGGTATCCATGGATCGTGCAACAGAGAAGATAAAGGTTCTGTTTATTCCACGAGATTCCATGACCAGGATAGAAGTATTTAATCCATATGGTCAGAGCCTTGGAGAGACAACAGATCATCTGAATATACAGTATGCCTTCGGGGACGGAAAAGAGAAAAGCTGTGAACTGATGAAAACAGCAGTTTCCGATATGCTGGACGGACTTCCAATCCAGGGGTATTGTTCCATGAACATGGATGGCATTTCAGTGATTACAGATTTCGTAGGTGGAATACAGCTCACAATCCCTGATGACAGTCTCGCAGATGTGAATCCGGAATATAAAAAAGGTGCTGTTGTGGATATTACAGGGGAAACTGCAGAACAGTTTGTAAGATATCGTGACATTGACAAAACCCAGAGTGCTCTGGTCCGTCAGGAGAGACAGAAAACCTTTCTTCAGGCACTGGTGCAGAAGGCTCAGGAAAAAGCAGGAGAGGACGCCGGATTTGTGACAGGTCTCTATGACAGTGTTAAAAGCTATACAGTTACAAATATGGGAAATGATATATTTGCCAAATTGCTGGCTGCATCACAGAATGGAATTACTGATACAGAGACAGTACCGGGTGAGGGAACACATGGGGAGAACTTTGATGAGTACCATATCGATGAGGATGCATTGTCAGATTTGATTATTTCCATGTTTTATGAGAAAATCTGATTGTATTAGTCATAGTATAATGAATGCAGAATACACTGTACTGTGATAAATAATTATCACTGTTATTATTTTATTCAGGGATAGTCCGTGCAGACATTCTGTACGATTATCTATATAAAAATTAATCCAAAAGGAGAGGTGCATTATGAAAATCGCGAAGAAATTTATGACACTTGCTTTAGCAGCTGCCCTTGGAGTAGGATGTGCTACTGTAGGTGTCGGTGCAGCGCCAAGCAACACGAGTGATCTGGCCGCGGTAGCGCCAAGTAAGACAAGCGAAACTACTGTGGATTCTAAACAGTCTTCAATTTATGAAGTTGTTAAGGAACTTGAGAAAACACAGGGCTTTGCTGATCTGCAGGCAAAATATAAAGATCTGGCAGATGCTTTTAAACAAATCAATGATGGAACAATGAAGATGGAAGATTTCATAAAAGTATTGAAATCCCTTTCCGTAGATGAAGCAGACAAAGCAGACCTTGAAGATGCCATTGCTAAACTCGAAGGAAAAATGATTGTTACATTTGTCAATGAATTCAACGTACTGAAGCCAGAAGAAGCAAAGCCTAATGATGACGGAACATATGAAGTAAAGCTTAATGTTCCGAGTCTTACAGACACTATGGAAGGTATTCAGCTTTGGGTCTACAGCAAAGACGGCACAAAGAAGTTTGTAGTCATTGATCCGGTTAATATTGACAAAGAGGGCAAAACTCTTACTGTTAACTTAAACGATGGAGATTTCTTCATGGTAATCGCAGACGCGAAATAATCAATAATTCGGAATCAGAACGCAGTCGCCAGAGATGGCGGCTGTTTTTTTGTAGAAATATGTTGCATTTTTTTATTGATGTAGTTATAATAAAACACAACGTAAATCTTTTTGTCTTTAAATCGTCGCTTTGCCGCGTTTGACATATCTTGAAGTATGAGTCTGCCTTGTAACACAGGCAGAATGGCGAAGCATACCCAGAATACGGAGGTAAGATATCCAATGTGGTATGTGATGCAGGTGCGCACAGGCACCGAAGAAAACATCCGCTGTCAGTGTCAGCGGTTAATAAGCAGCAATGTCTTAGAACGCTGCTTTATCCCATATTACCAACAGAAGAAACGATTTCAGGGCGAATGGCATATCCAGGAAAGAATCCTCTTTCCCGGGTATGTCTTTTTAATTGCCGAAAATCAGGAAAAACTGGTAAATGGACTCAGGAAAGTCATCGGACTGACGAAGCTGATCGGAACCGGCGATGAGATCGTCCCACTGGTTCAGGAAGAAATAGATTTGCTTATGAAAATAGGCACAGACAAACAGCTTGTAGAGATATCTTCCGGCATTATCGAGAATGACAGAGTGCAGATTCTGGCAGGTCCTCTGATGGGAATGGAAGGAAATATCCGCAGGATAGACCGACATAAAAGAACAGCATATCTGGAAATAGAAATGTTCGGAAGAACAGTAGAAATGAAGGTGGGATTGGAAATTATAAGAAAAGAATAATAAAAAATGATGGCATATTTACAGGAAAACGATTCTGTAAATATGCCTTTTTGAATAAAAAAGAAGGAGAGGTTAGGAAAACGTATGTACAGGAAAAAATCAAGAGGATGGTATAAACACAAAGATTTCATATTAATTGATCTTGTGTGTTTATTTATGGCTTTAATACTGGCGTATCTGATTCGAAACGGTTCTGTCAGGAACCTGTTTACACTGGGAATTTATCGCAATGTGATGATATTTGTCATATTGGTGGATCTGTTCCTGATCATTTTGTTTGAATCTTATAAAGGAGTTCTGAGAAGAGGACGTTATCAGGAGCTGCGCTCTGTTATCCGGCAGATGATCCTGATCGAACTGGCAAGTGGTCTGTACCTGTTTACTGTCAGTGGCGGACATACCTTTTCAAGAATAATCCTTTATCTTATGGGAATTTTCTATGTGCTTTTATCCTATTGTACAAGAATAATATGGAAAAAACGTCTGCTGCATAAAATGGCAGAAGGTGGAGAGCATTCTCTCTACATTGTAACCAATTATGACCTTGCATCAAAAGTAATCCAAAATGTAAAAGAACACAATTATAACCGCTACAACATCAATGGTCTGATACTCATTGATAAAGATATGACAGGGAAAGAAATTGCAGGAGTCCCGGTAGTAGCAGACTTAAATAACGCACCATCCTTTATCTGTCAGCAGTGGGTAGATGAGGTCTTTGTAAATGTGGATGAAACATATCCATATCCTCAGGAGCTGATAGAAGAGTTGCTGGAAATGGGAATGCCGGTCCATGTAAACCTGGCAAAAGTCAGAAGTACTCCCGGACAGAAACAATTTGTGGAGGCAATTGGCGGATATACAGTTCTGACAACCACCATGAACTATGCCACAGACAGACAGGCACTTGCCAAAAGAGTATTGGATATTCTGGGGGGACTGGTGGGCTGCTTCCTGACAGGAGTTATTTTTATTTTTATAGCACCGGCTATCTACATCAGTTCTCCGGGTCCGATTTTCTTCTCACAGACAAGGATTGGAAAAAACGGAAAGCCATTTAAGATGTACAAATTCCGGAGTATGTATATGGATGCAGAAGAACGGAAAGCAGAATTGATGGCTCAGAACAAAATGAGTGATGGACGTATGTTCAAACTCGATTTCGATCCCCGAGTAATCGGAAATAAGATTTTGCCGGACGGAACCAGAAAAACCGGAATCGGCGAATTTATCAGGAAAACATCTCTTGATGAATTTCCACAATTCTGGAATGTACTAAATGGGAGCATGAGTCTTGTGGGTACCAGACCGATATTACAGGATGAATTACTGAAATATGAACTGCATCACAGAGCCAGAATTGCCATCAAACCGGGAATTACCGGTATGTGGCAGGTAAGCGGCAGAAGTGATATTACAGACTTCGAAGAAGTTGTAAGACTGGATACAGAATATATCAGTAATTGGAATTTTGGGCTGGATATTAAGATACTGTTTAAGACGGTGATGACGGTGTTGAAGAGGGAAGGATCGGTGTGAGAAACTTCGGAAGTTTTGAAAATATTTAATTATTAAAAAATAACATGTCCGCACATTGTATGCGATTCCGTTGATTCCAAATGAATTGTCATTCACTGATTGAAACAGACGCGGACTATGACAGAAATGTCAATGAGAGAACGCGTCTTTCTCTTTACGCTGATTTTCTTTATCCTCTGGCTTCGGATTCTACGCTGGAGGATTTTTACAGGGAGAAGCCGGAGGGTGAATTCTGTCCGGAGCTGACGGCTGCCAGAACCCGTGTGTGGGAGGTGCTGCGTCCCTACAGGATGAAGCTTCTGCGTCTGGCACCTGCGAAGTTTATTCATTTTGGAACGACCAGGGAGATACTGGAGCTGATGAACGGAGGTGTGGATGAGTACCATTATCTGGGATGGAGCCGGAAAGTGGGCAGCAGTATCCGTAGTGATGTGTCTGGCTATAACAGTGTACTGAGCAGCAGGGCATCTGTTGGGAAGGACTGTTATCTGGAGGTTTCTTATGTGCATGGAAATTCCAGGATTGGCAGCCACAGTGTGCTCTCTTACATAGACGTGCAGGATCAGGTTATTCCTGATAATGTTGTTCTCCATGGGCTGAAGCAGAGAAACGGAAAATTTATTGTCCGTATTTTTGGCGTAAATGATAACCCCAAAGAGAACCGACTGTTTGGCAGGGATCTGGATGAACTGGAAGATACACTTGGAGTGAGACTCTGGGAGGAGAACGGACAGGCACATACCTTGTGGTCTGCTGCGCTGTATCAGGAGGCAGATACGATCCGGGAGGCAACAGATGCGGCACTGGAACTTTATGAGATTGTCACAGGAGGGAAAGATTTTGACAGATCTTTATGGACTGCAGCCTCCCACAAGTCTCTTTGCGCCGGATTTAATGAGGCGGATCCGGATGCTATCATAGCGTGGAATAAACGGATGGCAGATCTGGTAACTATGGATGGGATTGCAAAGGCAATCAGAGATCAGGTTCCTGCAGGGAGTATAAGAAAGCTGCAGTCTCTGACAAAGATTCAGAAGGAATGGCTGAGAAAGCGTCTGAGAAAAGCAGATTTCGGTGAAAAAATGCGTCTGCATTATTATTTGGGAGTGATCCTTGAGGATGAGAATGAGGTGCAGGAATGTTTCCGCATTATTCAGTCAGAGGTTCTGGAAGCGACGATCAAAAGCCTTGCTTATAATGAACAGGCAAGGATTGTTACAGATCATCATACAGTCAGACTGCCGCTCCGTGTGAACTGGGGAGGTGGCTGGAGTGATACGCCGCCCTATTGTAATGAAAAGGGCGGGACTGTATTAAATGCCGCTATTCTTTTGAACGGGGAGAAGCCGGTAGAGGTGACATTGGAGAGGATTCCTGAGCAGAAGGTGGTTTTTGACAGCCGGGATATGGATGTTCATGGAGAGTTTGACACGATTGAGCCTTTGCAGGCCACAGGTGACCCTTATGATCCTTTTGCCCTGCAGAAGGCCTGCCTTCTTGCCTGCGGAATAATTCCCAGGGAAGGACATACTCTGGGTGAAATACTGGAACGCCTTGGCAGTGGTTTTGTTATGCATTCTGAGGTAAGAAATGTTCCCAAAGGTTCCGGTCTTGGCACCTCATCTATTCTTTCGGCAGCCTGTGTGAAGGCAGTGTTTGAATTTATGGGAATCGCATATACAGAAGAAGATTTATATGCCCATGTACTGGCAATGGAACAGATCATGTCTACAGGAGGAGGATGGCAGGATCAGGTCGGAGGTATTACACCTGGTCTTAAATATATAACCTCCATGCCTGGGCTTCAACAGCAGCTTCAGGTAGCACATATAGAGCTTTCACCGCAGACAAAGAAGGAGCTAGATGAAAGATTTGTCCTGATCTATACAGGGCAGAGGCGTCTGGCGAGAAATCTTCTCCGTGATGTGGTGGGACGCTATGTGGGTAATGAACCGGACAGTTTGTTTGCGTTGGAGGAGATCCAGAAAACAGCAGCACTGATGCGCTTTGAACTGGAGCGTGGAAACGTAGACGGTTTTGCAAAGCTTCTGGATTATCACTGGGAACTGAGTAAGAAAATAGATGCCGGAAGCAGTAACACTTTGATTGAGCAGATTTTCAGCAGTATTGAGGAGCTGGTGGACGGAAAGCTGGTATGTGGTGCCGGTGGCGGCGGTTTCCTTCAGGTGATACTGAAAAAGGGTGTGACAAGGCAGATGGTGGAAGAACGTCTGAAAGAAGTATTTATGGACAGCCTTGTTGGCGTAGCTGACTGTAATCTTGTATGGGAATAGAAATTCCGAAGGAAAAAGCAGATCAGTGCATAATTGAAAAAGCTGATAAACGGAGTGCTTATCTTATCAAATAGAATAGATTGCTGCACAATCATACTTATTCCTGTATCTCTCAAATGCGGAGATACAGGAGTAATTTACAGGCTCTCTTTCTTGTCCATCCGGCAGCGTTTATCCAGGTGGCGGTTGATCAGAAGCAGGAATACAACTGTTGAGAGGACAGAAGAGATTCCGTCAGCAACAGGTTCTGCGAAAAAAGCCGCTTTTGCACCAAAGAAAGAAGGCAGGACAGCTGCACTGATCACAAAAAGAGATTTTCTGGTAACGGAGAGCGCAAGTCCTGTCTTTGGACATTCCAGGGCAGTCAGCCCGTCTACAAAGACATACTGGAAGCTTAGCGGAATGATCATCAGTGTATAGGTACGGATGACCCAGACAGAGAATCTGATATACTGTGGATCAGTGGTAAACAGAAGAACAAAGTACCGGGGAATAAACCGGGAGAGAAGGAACATGATGGTAGTAAAGATAAGCATTACTCCCAGAATGTTCCTTTCTGCGTCCTTGACCCTGTTTACGCATCTGGCACCGTAATTGTAGCTCAGGATTGCCTGTGTACCTCCGCTGATCCCGATCATAGGTGAGGTGATCAGAAGCAGATAGCTTTGAGCAATGGTGGCACAGGTGATCAGCATATCGCCCTGGGAAGCACCACCATATTTCTGGAGCACTGTATTCATAAAGATCAGGATTAGGCTGTCTGTGGCTAGGATCAGAAAAGGAGAAAATCCCAGGGAAAGGATTTTCCTTATGACTTTTAAGTTGTACTGTCCGAAGGTAATCTTTACAGGAACCTTTTTTCCCAATAAGAAGGTCATTGCAAAGATGCAGGAGAGTATCTGCGAAATAACGGTTGCAATGGCAGCACCGGAAATTCCCATATGAAAACCAAAAATAAAAATCGGGTCTGACAGGATGTTACATCCTGCGCCGATCAGTACGGTAAACATTCCCACAAGGGGGAATCCCTGACAGTTGATAAAGTAATTAAGCCCTGTAGCCATCAGTGCGAAAAAGGTACCTGTTGTATAAATAGTCAGGTAGGTATTGGCAAAGGGGAAAGTAGCCCCACTTGCGCCAAACAACATAAGCAGCTTATCTTTTAGCAGAAGAAAGCTGACAGTCAGCAGAACAGAAAAAACACTGAGCATCAGAAAAGAATTTGCCAGAACCTGTTCTGCTTTTTTGTGATTCTTTTCGCCCATTCGGATTCCCATGGTAATGGAACCTCCGATTCCTACCAGGGTGCCAAAAGAAGTGAGAAGTGTAACGATAGGACCGCATATGCCTGCACCTGCAAGAGCCAGTGCGCCATTTTCGGAAATATGTCCGATATACATCCTGTCAATAATACTGTAAAGTACATTAACAAATTGCGCGGTCATAGAAGGGATGGCAAGCTGGAGCACCAGAGTGCGTACGGGTGCCTTGCCAAGATTTGCTGTTGTGTTCATTTTAATTTTCCTCATCCATTCGACAGGGACTGCCGCACTTGCATGTGCAGCAGCCCCTGTATATTAATCATTGTCAATTTTAACAGATATGGACAGAAAAAGCTATGATTTTTGAGATATTGTCCTTGTAAAAGATATTGAGAATAGCCTCTCGGGGTCAGACCCCATGAAATCAGGCTCTCGGGGTCAGACCCCATGAAGAAGAAATGATTTTTCTCTAAAGAAACTATAAACGAAAACGAGAGCATAGGCTACTGGCGCTGCTCTAATAACTACATAAAATTTTGTGGAAGGCACATTGGGCGCTACAGGGTATGGAAAGGAGAATTATGAAAACAACATTACTTATCATGGCAGCTGGTATTGTCAGCCGCTTCGGAACAGGAATCAAGCAGTTAGAGCCGGTGGATTATGCTTTCCAGGACATTAACGATATTCCGGGGACTCTGCCGGAAGGCCGTACAAAGCCGTGGGGAACTGGTCAGGCCGTGCTTGCAGCGAAGAAGGTCATCAAGACCCCGTTCATCGTCATCAATGCAGATGATTACTATGGCAAAGAAGGTTTCAAGGCTGTTCATGAGTATCTGGTGAATGGCGGCAAGTCCTGTATGGCAGGTTTTGTGCTGAAGAACACGCTGTCTGATAACGGTGGCGTGACTCGCGGTATCTGCAAGATGGATGAGGATTACAACCTGACCGAGGTCGTGGAAACGAAGAACATTGTAAAGACCGCAGCTGGAGCAGAGGCAGAAGGAATGGCTGTTGCTGTTGATTCTCTGGTTTCCATGAATATGTGGGGCTTAACTCCTGATTTCCTTACAACGCTGGAAGAGGGATTCAAAGAATTCTTCGAGAAGGAAGTGCCGGGTAATCCACTAAAGGCAGAATATCTGATTCCTATCTTCATCGGTGAACTGCTGGAGCATGGGAAGATATCTGTGAAGGTTCTGAAAACAAATGATACATGGTATGGCATGACCTATCATGAGGATGTCGCAGCAGTAAAGGATAGCTTCAAGAGGATGCTGGAGAACGGCGTGTATAAGACTGACCTGTTCAGCGATCTGTAAACGACGATGAAAGAAACGATTGATTTACTCGGAAAGATCCTCACAAACATCCTGACTGCTCTGTATGAGCCGTTTGGATTCTCGCTCCTTCTTTCCTTCCTGGCAATGTTTTCTACCTGTATGCATATGAGCCTGCTGCAGCAGGTAAAGGATGGAAGAGCGCCATAGTGACATGGTATCAGAAATTCAAAGAGAGCGTGTTCTTTCGGAAGTTGTTTCTGTTGTTTTTTGTGACTTCGATGATTTTATTCCGAACACTATTGAACCGTAATTTGTGGATGAATCCGTTATCCAAGGTCATGGGTGGCTGGGGCATCTGGGAGACAGTGAACGGCGAGCAGAAACTTACAACTGAGTGCATAGAGAATGTGATCATGATGGTGCCGTTTAGTTCGGTAGTGATGTGGACATTCAAAGAAAAGACAGGAAACGGCTGGAAGAAGATACTGTGGTATAGCGGGAAGATAGCGTTCATCTTTTCGGTAAGCATTGAGATGTTGCAATTATTGCTTAGATTGGGTACGTTTCAGCTATCGGATATCTTCTACAATACAGTAGGTGGAATGCTCGGTGGTTTGGTGTACTATGTGACGATGAAGGCAAGAAAGCATCTGTAGTATGTGGGGTCAGACCCCAATGTGGTCAACCTAGCGTCAACTTAGGGACATATTAGCAAATAGCCTCCAATG